>NZ_JBITGG010000004.1:138725-384105 GCF_044456765.1 Micromonospora sp. NPDC050784
GGCTCGCCAGCGCCGGACACGACGGAACCGTACGCATCTGGAACCCCACCACCGGCACCCTCCAACACACCCTCACCGACCACATCGGCTGGGTACGAGCACTGGTGGCAGCACCCGACGGATCCTGGCTCGCCAGCGCCGGAAACGACCGGAGGGTACGGATCTGGGACTCGAACACCGGCACCCTCCAACACACCCTCACCGGCCACACCGCAGACGTAGTGACGTTGGTGACAGCACGCGACGGATCCTGGCTCGCCAGCGCCGGACACGACGGAACCGTACGCATCTGGAACCCCACCACCGGCACCCTCCAACACACCCTCACCGACCACATCGGCTGGGTACGGGCACTGGTGGCAGCAGGCGACGGATTCTGGCTCGCCAGCGGCGGTGACGACCGGACCGTACGGATCTGGGACCCGAACACCGGCACCCTCCAACACACCCTCACCGGCCACACCGACGAGGTTGTGGGGTTGGTAGCGGCACCCGACGGATCCTGGCTCGCCAGCTCGGGACACGACAAGACCGTACGGATCTGGGACCCGAACACCGACAGGCTCCGGTACGGCTTCACCGGCCACAGCGACCGGGTGCGAGCGTTGGAGGAGGCGCGCGACGGATCCTGGCTCGCGAGCGCCGGCAACGACAGAACGGTGCGGATCTGGGACCAGACCACTGGCACCCTCCGACACACCCTCACCGGCCACACTCGTTGGGTAGTGGCCTTGGTGGCGGCACCCGACGGATCCTGGCTGGCCAGCGCCGGAGAGGACCGGACCGTACGGATCTGGGACCCGAACACCGGGACCCTCCGACACACCCTCACCGGCCACACTCGCTGGGTGGTGGCCTTGGTGGCGGCACCCGACGGATCCTGGCTCGCCAGCGGCGGACACGACCGAACCATACGGATCTGGGACCCCAACACCGGCACCCTCCAACACACCCTCACCATCCAGGGCGGCTGGGTGAAGGCGTTGGTGGCAGCCCCGGACGGATCCTGGCTCGCCAACGCCGGAAACGACAAACGGGTGCAGATCTGGGACCCGAACACCGGCACCCTCCAACACACCCTCACCGACCACACCGACGGGGTCGTGGCCTTGGTGGCGGCACCCAACGGATCCTGGCTCGCCAGCGCCGGAAACGACCGGACCGTACGGATCTGGGACCCGAACACCGGCACCCTCCAACACACCCTCACCAGCCACACCGAGTGGGTAGTAGCGTTGGTGGCCGCACCCGACGGATCTTGGCTCGCCAGCGGCGGCCACAAGGGAACGGTGCGGATCTGGGACGCGACCACCGGTGCGCTACGACATACCCTCACCGGCCACACCGACGAAGTGGGCGCGTTGGCGGTGGCGCCGGACGGATCCTGGCTCGCCAGCGGCGGACGCGACGGGACCGTCCGCATCTGCGATACGCGAGGCGGCGAACATCTCACTACCGTCCGAATCGGCGCACCGATCGAAACCATCGTTGCGGGAGCGGACAGCCGCACGGCCTACTGCGCAGGTGCCATCGCGGTGCATGGGTTCGACCTTCTCACCGATGTGATCTGAACCGATGCGAGGTCAGGCGGCCGCTACGACGTGGTCGATCACCAGGTGGGCGGCGCCGGTGATGCCGACGTCCTGGCCGGCGGCGACCCGTTCGATGAGCAGGGTCTGGGTGGCCAGCGGGAGGCACCGCTCGTAGAGGGTGGCCCGCATGCTGGCCAGCAGCGGCTCACAGTCGGCGAGCCGACCGCCGATGGCCACCACCTGCGGGTTGAAGAAGTTGACCACCACGGCCAGGATCTCGCCGACGGCGCGACCGGCCTGCCGGGCGAGGGCCGTGGCCTGCCGGTCACCGTCGTCGATCAGGCGGATCACACCGGTCAGGTCGGAGACCGGTACGCCCTGACCCCGCAGCGCGGTGACCAGTGCGGCGCCGCTGGCCACCGCCTCCAGGCAACCGGCGTTTCCACAGGTGCACGGTGGCGCGGGATCGGCCACCACCCGGCAGTGGCTGATGTCCCCGGCCGAGCCCTGGGCACCCCGGTGCAACCGTCCACTGGAGATCACACCGGAGCCGATCCCGGTGCCAGCCTTGATGTAGACGGCGTGGTCCAACTCGGGGTGCGCGGTGCGGTGCGCGCCGAGCGCCATCAGGTTGGCGTCGTTGTCCACGATGACCGGCACGTCGACCCGGCCGGCGCAGAACGCGGCGACGTCGAAGCCGTTCCAGCCGGGCATCCGCGACGGGCTGACGATCCGCCCGGTGGCGTGCTGCACCGGGCCGGGAATCCCGATGCCGATGCCGCGGAGCGCACCTGCCGCCGAGCCCTCGGCTGCCGCAGCGCCGCCGGGCGAGGCCGACCGATCGCCGCCCACCAGCGTGGCGACCTCGGCGAGCAGCGTGCCGAGCACCGCCTCCGGGCCGTCCTCGATGCGGACCGGCAGGGTGCGGGCCTGGACCACCCGTCCGGAGAGATCCAGCGCGCCGACGCGGGCGTGGTGTGCGCCGAGGTCGATGGCGCCGACCACGGCGCCGCCGGTGGGCACGGCGAGTTGGCGGGGCCGTCGTCCACCCCGGGACCGCCCGGCGCCGGTCTCCTCCAGCAGCCCCTGGCTGATCAGCGCCTCGACCCGCTGGGAAACCGTCGAGGGGGACAGCCCGGAGAGCCGGGACAGGTCGGCCCGACTGACGGCCGCACCGGTGGCCACCCAGCGCAGTAGCTCCCGGGGGCCGCCCCGGAGGGCATCGCGTGGCGCGTCGTCAATCGTCACGTCAGCTTCTTAGCACCCGTAGTTTGTTCAGGCAACCGGTTGACTTAGTTTGCTGGCTACCTTTAGATGGCGCTGTTGGTTCGATATGAAGCTGACTTAGTTTTGTAGTCGAAGGAAGTGAGGCCGCCTGGTGGCACCGGAGACGACGGGTGCGGACCGACCGATGGTGTCGGTACGCGGCCTGAACAAGTGGTTCGGTCCGCTGCACGTACTCAAGGACATCGACCTCACGGTGGCCGCCGGCGAGGTGGTCGTCGTGGTGGGGCCCTCTGGCTCCGGCAAGTCGACCCTGTGCCGCTGCCTCAACCGGCTGGAGACCGCCGGGCAGGGCAGCATCGAGATCGACGGTGAGCCGCTGCCCGCCGAGGGCCGGGCGCTGGCCCGGCTGCGCGCCGATGTCGGCATGGTCTTCCAGTCCTTCAACCTCTTCGGCCACAAGACGGTGCTGGACAACATCACCCTCGGCCCCACCCGGGTCCGCCGGATCCCTCGACCAGAGGCGCGGCAGCAGGCGATGGCCCTGCTGGAGCGCGTCGGCATCGCCGACAAGGCGGACCACCATCCGGCCCAACTCTCCGGCGGGCAGCAGCAGCGGGCCGCGATCGCCCGGGCCCTGGCGATGCAGCCGAAGGTGCTGCTCTTCGACGAGCCGACCTCGGCCCTCGACCCGGAAATGGTCAACGAGGTGCTCGACGTGATGGTCTCCCTCGCCGCCGAGGGGATGACCATGATCGTGGTGACCCACGAGATGGGTTTCGCTCGTCGCGCCGCCGACCGGGTGGTCTTCATGGACGACGGCCGGATCGTCGAATCCGGCGCCCCCGACGACTTCTTCGCAGCTCCGCGCACCGAGCGGGCCCGCGACTTCCTATCCAAGATCCTCCAGCACTAGCCCCCAACGGGAGGGTGTCATGTCAATCCTCAAGATGAGCTTCACCGGGCGGCGGTCGCTCGCCCTCACCGCCACCGCGGTGGCGGTGGCCCTCGCCGCCACCGGCTGCGGCGGCGACGGCGGCGGCAGCGCTCCGGCGCTGCCCGGCAACCCCGGCCTGGGCGGCGACGGCGTGGTCGCCCAGTCGGTGTACGACGCCGCCCCGGTGGCCACCGACGCGGACATCCCGGCCGGTTCCACCATGGAGGCGATCCGCAAGCGCGGCTACCTGAACATCGGCGGGTCCCTGGACGCGCCGCTGCTCTCCCAGCAAAACCCGGTCAGCGGCACCATCGAGGGCTTCGACGCCGACATGGCGAAGCTGCTGGCGAAGTACATCATCGGCAAGCCCGAGGTGAAGACGACGACCATCGGCACCCAGACCCGGGAGGCCATGCTCCAGGCCAAGTCGGTGGACGCGGTCTTCCAGACGTACACGATCACCCCGCAGCGGGCCACCCAGGTCGCCTTCGCCGGGCCGTACCTCACCTCCGGCCTCGCGGTCGGCGTCCGCAAGGACGACACCTCGATCAAGAGCGTCAAGGACCTCGCCGGCAAGACCGTGATCGTCGGGGCGAACACCCCGGCCGTCACCGCACTGCCCTCCGCCGCGCCCGGCTCGAAGCAGATCGCCTTCGGCACCGACCCGCAGGCGTTGCAGGCGCTGCTGCAGAAGCGCGGCGACGCGTACGTGCAGGACTTCACCCTGCTCGCCTCGGGCGCCAAGGCCAACCCGGGGATGAAGGTGGTGGGCGAGCCGTTTACCACCGAGGCGTACGGCATCGGCCTCAACCGGGAGGACGCGCAGTTCAAGGAGTTCGTCAACAACTGGCTGAAGAAGATCCAGGCCGACGGCACGTGGGCGAAGGTCTGGGAGGGCACCCTCGGCTCGGTGGTGGAGGGTGGCGCACCCACCCCGCCCGCCCTCGGTTCCGCCGACGGCTCCTGAGCAGCCTCTCGTACCCATGGAAGCCCTCACCGCCCACCTGAGCCAGCTTGGCCACGGCCTGGTCACGACGGTCGAACTGACCGTCGTGACCACCCTCGGCGCGATGCTGCTGGGCATCGTCGTGGCCACCCTGCGGATCGCCCCCGTCCCGCTGCTGCGCGCCATCGGCACCGCGTACGTCGAGGTGTTCCAGAACCTGCCGCTGCTGGCGCTTCTGGTGCTCTTCGTGTTCGCGCTGCCGACCATCGGCATCACGTTCCCGCTGTTCACCTCCGCCGCGATCGTCATCGCGGTGTACGAGGGGGCGTACCTGGCCGAGGCGATCCGCGCCGGGATCAACACGGTCGGTGTGGGCCAGGCCGAGGCAGCCCGTGCCATCGGCCTCACGTTCGGCCAGTCCCTGCGGCACGTAATCCTGCCGCAGGGACTCCGGGCGGTGATCCAGCCGATCGGCAACATCTGCATCGCGCTGCTGATGAACACCTCGCTGGCCGCCGCCGTCGGCGTCGTCGAGCTGACCCAGGCGGCCAACAACGTGAACCTGGTCGAGGCGCAACCGATCGCCGTCTTCACCGGCGCGGGCCTCGCCTACATGCTGCTGGCGCTGATCATCGGTCAGGTCACCGGCCTGCTCGAACGAAGGCTGGCGATCGTCCGATGAACAAGACGCAACAGATCCTCTTCGACGAGCCCGGCCCCCGCGCCCAGCGGCGGATCCGGATCGCCACCGTGCTGGGCGCGATCCTCCTGGCCGGCGCCCTGGTCGCGGCCTTCTACCAGTTCGCCAGCCACGGCGAGTTGGCCGCCGCCCGGTGGGAGCCCTTCACCACCTGGCCGATCTGGCGGTACCTGCTCAACGGCCTGTGGGCCACACTGCGCGCCGCCGCCGCGACCGCCGTGCTCAGCTCCGCGCTCGGTCTGCTCCTGGCGCTCGGCCGGCTGTCGACGCATCGACCGCTGCGGTGGCTGGCCGGTGCGTACGTGGAGGTCTTCCGGACCGTCCCCACCCTGCTGCTGATCTACGTGACGCTGTTCGCCCTGCCGCAGTACGGACTGAACTTCCCGCTGTTCTGGAAGCTCGTCGTGCCGCTTGTGGTCTCCAACTCGGCGGCGTTCGCGGAGATCTTCCGGTCCGGCATCCTGGCGCTCGACCGTGGGCAGACCGAGGCCGGTCTCGCGGTCGGGCTGCGTCGTGGCCAGGTGATGGCGCTGGTGGTCCTGCCGCAGGCGCTGCTCCAACTCGCCCCGTCCCTGGTCAGCCAGCTGGTCGGGCTGCTCAAGGACACCTCGCTCGGCTTCGTGGTCAGCTACACCGAGCTGCTCTACAGCGGGCAGGTGCTCTCCTCGTACACCCACCTGCTGATCCAGACGTTCCTCGTGGTGGCGCTGATCTACCTGGTGGTCAACGCCTCGCTGTCGAAGTTCGCCCGCGTACTCCAGGCTCGCAACGGCCGCTTCGGCGGCCGACGCGGACGGCGGACCGCGGAGCTGCCCCCGCCGCTTCTCGAAGGGAACACCCCCCGGTGACGATCTTCCGCTACGCCGAACTGGCAAGGGTGGTGCGCAACGGCTTCGTGGAGAGCCGGCACTACGGCAGCGTCGTGGTGCTCGCCCCGGACGGGGCTGTCGCCCTCGCCGCCGGCGTACCCGACGAGCCGGTGCTACCCCGCTCCACCCTCAAGCCGGTGCAGGCACTGGCCTGCCGGATCGCGGCGGGCGACGAGCTGACCGGCCCGGCGTTGGCCCTCGCCGCCGGCAGCCACACCGGCGACGACCGGCACGTCGAGGTGGTGCGGGCGATGCTGGCCGGGGCCGGCCTGACCGAGGACGCCCTCGGCTGCCCGGTGGACTGGCCGGAGGACGAACCGACCCGCGACCGGCTGATCCGCGCCGGCGGGCAACGCGACCGGATCCGGATGAACTGCTCCGGCAAGCACGCCGCGATGCTTGTCGGCTGCGTCGCCCGGTCCTGGAGCACCCACGACTACCTCGACCCCGACCACCCGCTGCAACGGGAAACCGCCGCCGCCGTCGCCCGGCTGGCCGGCACGCCGATCGCGCACCACGCGGTCGACGGCTGCGGCGCACCGCTGTTCGGCCTACCGCTGACCGGCCTGGCCCGCACCTTCCAAGCGTTGGTCACCGCGCCCGCCGGAAGCGACGAGGCGCTGGTCGCGCAGGCCATGCGCCAACACCCGGAGTACGTCGGCGGCTGGCACGGGCACCCGAACACCGACCTGATGCGGGCACTGCCCGGCGTCCTCGCCAAGGGCGGGGCCGAGGGCGTGCTCGCGGTGGCCACACCGGACGGTCACGCGGTGGCGGTGAAGGCGATCGACGGTTCACCCCGAGCCACCACCGCCATCGCCCTCGCCGCCCTCGACGCCGTGGGCGTACCGGTGGGTGGGGCCGACGCGCTGCGCCAGGTGCCGGTGCTCGGCGGCGGCGTACCGGTCGGCGCCGTCACGGCCGTCATCGACTGGACCCCGGCATCGTCTCGCACGTCTCGCACGTCTCGCACGGAAGAGGAAGAATCATGAACACATTCGAGATCTGCATCGACAGCGTCGAGGGGGCGGTCGCCGCAGAGGAGGCCGGCGCCGACCGGGTGGAGTTGTGCTCCGCGCTCTTCGACGGCGGGCTGACCCCCAGCCTGGGCACCATCGAGACGACCCTGCGCGCCGTCAGCCGGATCCGGGTACACGTGATCGTCCGCCCCCGGGCCGGCGACTTCATCTACTCGCCGTTCGAGATCGAGGCCATGGAGCGGGACGTGCGGGCCGCGGTGGCCGCCGGCGCGCACGGCATCGTGATCGGCGCGTTGACCGCCGAGGGCGACGTCGACGTACCGACCACCCGCCGGCTGATCGCCGCCGCCGGCGACGCCAGCATCACCTTCCACCGGGCGTTCGACATGACCCGCGACCCGTACGCGGCGCTGGAGCAGCTCATCGAGCTGGGCGTACACCGCGTGCTCACCTCCGGTCAGGAGGTCAGCGTGCTGGAGGGTGCTCCGCTCATCGCCGATTTGGTGGGCCGGGCCGCCGGCCGGATCGTCATCATGCCGGGCGGTGGCATCACCCCCCGCAACATCGCCCGGATCGTCGAGGCGACCGGCGCCGACGAGTACCACTTCGCCGCCCTGGTCAGCTCGGACAGCCCGGCCGTACACCGCAACCCGGCACCGCTGATGGGTGGCAGCCTGAACCGGCCCGAGTACGAGCGCTCGGGCACCTCGGGCGCCCTGGTCGGCCAGGTGCTCGCCGCCGCCCGCGCCTGACCGTCTGATCGCGCCCCCAGGCGTGATGATCGTGCCGCCGGGCGTGATGATCGTGCTCGAACATGGAAGTAGTGGCCTCCCCACCGTGGGAGGCCACTACTTCGTGGACCGAGCACGATCTTGGGACGTCAGCCCCGGGTCAGGGTGCTCGCCATGATCGCCCACCGGTCCGTGACGAGGAAACCGACGGCACCGACGGGAATCGCTGCCAGGATGAGTGCCTTCGCCGCGGCCGTGCCGCTGATCCCCCGCATGTCTGTCATTGAACCGGTGCTGCCCGGTCGCCAGGGTCTGTGTTATCCAGAAGGCGACAGAAGTGGGCGTCGACTGCCTAGCTGGTTAACGGACCAGCAACCAGCCAGTCAATTCAGCCCCAGGCTGCAAGGTGGGCGTGACCTGACGGTCAGCCAACGTGACGTCGGCTCCCGGTCTGCTCCGAGCGCGCTATACCTCAGAGGCATATTTATGCCTCTGAGGTATAGCGCTCATCGGGCCACAGGCCCGACGGCGGCGAACGCTAGCTCGACGTCAGGTCGTTGACGCAGCGCAGCACCGGGCGGGCGACGAGCGCCGCCGGGTCCAGGACCCCGGCCGCCTGCACGGTGAAGGTCGTCGACTCGCCGGGCAGCAGGGTGACCAGGGCCGCGTCCACAGTGGCGGAGTCGTCGAGGCGATCGGCGAACAGCGTCAGGTCGCGCAGCACCGTGCGGGCCGTGACCCGGACCCGCTGCCCGCCGTCGACCGGCTCGACCGTGGCGTCCCAGGCCGCCGCCGGCCAGTCCACCTCCCGGTCCTCGGCGAAGAACCACAGGGCACGCTCCGCGGTGCCACCGGCCTCCGCGACCAGCAACTCGCACCGGCGCTCGTCCGGCCGCGCCAGGTCCGCCGGCAGCGCAAGCACCACCGAGGAGTACGCCGGGACGTCCAGCTCCATCGTCGTCTTCGCCCGAGCCTCGCCGGTGAGGGTCACCCGGGTCACCGAGGCCGACGCCCGCCAGGGCGTGCCAGCGTCGTTGACCGCCACCAGGGCCAGGCCGCCGTCGCGGGGTTGCACGGTGAGGAGCCGGTCGGCGTACGCGTGGCGCAGGGCGTACCACAGGGGTTTGCGGCGGCCGTCGCCGTCGACGGCCGACCAGGAGGTCACCGGCCAGCAGTCGTTGAGCTGCCAGACGATGGTGCCCGCGCAGACGCCCCGGTGCGAGCGGAAGTGCTCCACCCCGAGCTGGATCGCCCGGGCCTGGTTGAGCTGCGTCAGGTAGTGCCAGTCGTCGAAGTCGACCGGGGTGGGCAGGTGCGCGTCGAGGCCCCGCTGGAGCTTCTTGTCACCGCCGACCGCCTTCTGGTGGTGCGCCATGCCCGGTGAGTCGTGCGCCAGGGGTTCGTCGCTCAACGCCCGGCGCAGCGTGGCGTACGCGGGTGGGGCCTGGTAGCCGAACTCGGCGACGAAGCGCGGGACGTACTCCCGGTATTTGGTGTAGTCGTCGGTGTTCCACACGTCCCAGATGTGGGTGGTGCCGTGCGCCGGGTCGTTGGGGTGGATCGCCTCGGTGCCCGACCAGGGGCTGCCCGGCCAGTACGGGCGGGTCGGGTCCAGCTCGCCGACGATCCGGGGCAGCACGTCGAGGTAGTAGCCGCGCCCCCACGTGCGTCCGGCGAGGGCGGCCTGCCAGTCCCAGTCGTGCCAGCCCCAGATGTTCTCGTTGTTGCCGGTCCACAGCACAAGCGACGGGTACGGCGCGAGCCGGGTCACCTGCTCGGCGGCCTCGGCGGCCACCTCGGTGCCGAACGGCTCCTCCTCCGGGTAAGCGGCGCAGGCGAAGAGGAAGTCCTGCTGGACGAGGAGACCGCGCTCGTCGGCGAGGTCGTAGAAGTCCGCCGACTCGTACCGGCCGCCGCCCCAGACGCGCAGCAGGTTGACGTTGGCCGCGGCCGCCTGGTCGAACCGGTCGGCCAGCCGAGCCCGGGTGATCCGGGTGGGGAACGCGTCGTCCGGGATCCAGTTGACCCCGCGGACGAAGACCGGGACGTCGTTGACCGACAACGAGAACGGGGTGCCGTGCTCGTCGGGTGTGGTGTCCAGTCGTACCGAGCGGAAGCCGATCCGGTGCGACCAGCTGTCCAGGGTGTCGCCGTCCGGTGCGTGCAGGGTCACCTCGATCGGGTGACGCGCCTGGTCGCCGTACCCCCGGGGCCACCACAGTGCGGGCTCGCGGACGGTGAGGGCCAGCACGGCCGTGCGTTGCCCGGCCGGGACGACCACCTCGGCGCGGACGCCGGCCACGGCGGCGCGGACGGTCAGCGGGACGTCCGCGACCCGCTCGACCTCGACGTGCACCTCGACCCGGCCGTCGCGACCGTCCATGGTGACCAGTGGACGGACGGTGGCCAGCCGGGCGGTCGACCAGGCGTGCAGGCTGATCTCCTGCCAGATGCCGGCGGTGACCACTGTCGGCCCCCAGTCCCAGCCGAAGTTGCAGGCCATCTTGCGGATGAAGTGGAACGGCTCCGGGTAGGCGTTCGGCCGGTCGCCGAGCCGCTCCTGCTGGGCCTCGGCGTAGCGGTACGCGGAGTCGAACGTGACGACCAGGTCGTTGTTCCCGGCGCGCAGCAGCGGTCGGACGTCGAACCGGTAGCCGCGGTGCATGTTCGCGGTACGGCCGACCTCGACACCGTTGAGGGTGAGCGTGGCGACGGTGTCCAGGCCGGCGCAGACCAGGTCGACTCGGTCGTCGTCGCCCGCCCGGTGGACGAAACTGGTCTGGTAGACCCAGTCCGTGCGCCCGATCCAGGCCACCGCCCGCTCGTTGTCGTCGAGGTAGGGGTCGGGGATCAGCCCGGCGTCGAGCAGGTCGGTGTGCACGCAGCCAGGCACGGTCGCCGGCACGGACCGGCCGGCGACCTCCTCGGGCACCTGCGCTCCGGGGGCCGCCCGCACTGTCCAGCCGTCGTAGAGTGCCTGTCGGCTCACGATTTCACCGCACCTTCCCGCATCGAAAGATGCCGTACTGAACCGGATAAGCTGAGCTACGGTACGGTCCGGAATCCGGGCTGTCAACGACCAGAGAGCGAAGGAGCACGCCGGTGAAGCGGCCGACCATCGCCGATGTCGCCCAACGCGCCGGGGTGTCCAAGGGCGCCGTGTCGTACGCCCTGAACGGGCAACCCGGTGTCTCCGAGGCCACCCGGCAGCGCATCCTGGCCATCGCCACCGAGATCGGGTTCAGCCCGAGCAGTGCCGCCCGCGCCCTCTCGGCCGCCGCCGCCGGGGCGATCGGCCTGGCCCTGTGCCGACCGGCCCGGACCCTCGGCGTCGAGCCGTTCTTCATGGCGCTGATCAGTGGCGTCGAGGCCGAACTCTCCGCCCGTTCGTACGCGCTGACGTTGCAGGTGGTGGCCGACCACGACGCCGAGATCGCGGTCTACCGGCGCTGGTGGGGCGAACGACGGGTGGACGGGGTGCTCGTCTGCGACCTGCGCACCGACGACCGTCGCATCCCCGCACTCGAACAGCTGCAACTGCCGGCGGTGGTGATCGGCGGCCCCGGCGGCACCGGTGAGCTGGCGAGTCTCTGGTCCGACGACGCGGCCGCGCTGACCGAGACGGTGGAGTACCTGGTCGCGCTGGGGCACCGGCGGATCGCCCGGGTCGCCGGCCTGCCCGACCTGCGGCACACCGAGATCCGCACCGACGCCTTCGCGGCGGTCCGCCAGCGGCTCGACCTGGTCGACGCGGTCACCGTCTGGTCCGACTACACCGGGGAGGAAGGCGGCCGGGCCACCCGCCGGTTGCTCAGCTCGGCCAACCGGCCCACCGCGGTCATCTACGACAACGACGTGATGGCCATCGCCGGGCTCTCCGTCGCCCAGGAGATGGGCCTGACCGTGCCCGGCGACCTGTCCATCGTGGCCTGGGACGACTCGCCGCTGTGCCGGCTGGTGCACCCGCCGCTGACCGCGCTGGGCCGGGACATCCCGGCGTACGGCGCGCACGCCGCCCGGCAACTGCTCGCCGTCGTCGCCGGGCAGCCCGCCGGCCGGGTGCAGGACGAGACACCCCACCTCACACCGCGCGGCAGCACCGCACCGCCCCGAGGGAGATGAACCGGTTCAGCGGGACGCGGAGGGAAACTCCTCGAAGTACGCCTCGACCCGCTCAGCCGTAGCCGGCCGGGCCAGCGCGAACCCCTGCCCGTACCGGCAACCGCCCCGGCGCGCCCCCTCGACCTGGGTCGACGACTCCAGCTCCTCGGCGACGATCTCGACGCCCAACCGCTCACCCACGTTGACCACCACGTCGATCAGCGGAGGCTGCCCGTCCGGCCGTGCGCCGACCAACTCCGGGCCCACCTTGAGCAGGTCGATCGGCAGTCGGCGTAGCTGGGCCAGTGAGGCGTGCTCGGCCCGGAAGTCGTCCAACGCGGTGCGTACGCCCAGCGACCGGAGCCCGGCCAGCCGAGCCACCACGGTCGGCAGGTCACCGGCGACCCTCGGCTCGCTGACCTCCACCACCAGTCGCTCCGGCGGCACCCCGTACGCGGCCAGCACGGCCGCGAGCCGCTGGACGAAGTCGGGAGTGGTCAGCTCCCGGGTCGTGACGTTGACCGCCATCCACAGCTCCCGGACGCCCACCGACCAGTCGGACAACTGCCGGCAGGCCCGGTCCAGCACCCACCACTCCAACTCACCGACCAGGTCCAGGTCCTCGGCGACCGGCAGCAACTCGGTCGGGAGCACCGTGCCGAGCACCGGGCTGCGCCACCGCAGCAGCGCCTCCGCGCCCACCGGCTGCCCGTCGGCCAGGTCGACCACCGGCTGGTAGACAAGATCCAGTTCGCCGCGCGCCACCGCACCGGGCAACTCCCGCTCCAGGTCGAGCCGGCGCACCAACTGTTCCTCAAGGAACGCGTCGTACCACTCCACCCGGTCCCGGCCCAGCTGCACGGCCCGTCGTCGGGCCAACTCGGCCTGCCGGAGCACGTCGGCCGGCCCGGCGCCGCTCACCTCGGCCAACCCGATGCTCGTCTGCACGCGCAGCGTCGCGCCGGCCAGCCGGTAGGGCGGGCTGAGCGCGCTCAGCAGTCGGGTGCCCAGCGCGTACGCCAGCACCGGGCCGGCGGCGGTGACCACCGCGAAGCCGGTACCCGTGCACCCGGTGACCAGATCGTCGGGGGCGATGACCGCACGGGCCCGGTGCACCGCCTCGGCCAGCACGTCCTCCCGGGCCGTCGGGCCGATCCCCTCGGTGCCGTGCAGGTCCACCAGCAGCAGCGCGCCGGTCGGCGCGGGGACGTCGCCGATCGCGGCCAGGGCGTCCAGCAGGGCGGCCCGGTCGCCGGGGGTGCCGCTCGCCGCCGTGGCGGGTCGCCGGTTGAGCCCCGACCACGCGGGACCGGGATCAGGCGACCAGGTCGAGCCGGCACCCAACGCGGTGGCCGCCTCCGCTGCGTGGCGGTCTCGCTCGGGCGGCGACTCCGGCGTGCCCGGCCAGGGCGCCGGGGCCGCACGGCGGTGCCGCAGCGAACGGCCGGCGGGCCGGCGATGAGCGGCCCGCCGACCAGACGTGGGCGCGTCAGTCGCGCGCAGCAGCTCGCGCAGCACCAGGGGCGGCACCGCCGCCAGGGCCAACAGCACGCTCGTCCGGTCCGGTGCGCGGCCGGCGCCCAGGTGCAGACCCGATGCCAGCAACAGCACCGCCGCCGGGAGCACCGCCCGGGGCCAGGCCGCGGCGACCGGCTCCGCGGGCTCCGCGTCGTCCGCCGCATCCGCGGCGCCGACCGCGACGAGCAACATCCCGAACACCAACGGGGGTACGGCCAGCAGGGCCACCCGCCCGGTCGGCGCGGACGGCAACATGGCCAGCAGCACCAGCCCGCCCAGGGTGAGCAGGACGCCGCCCCGGCAGAGCGCCGCACCCGAGCGCCGCCGCGGCCCCGCGAACGCGTTCAACGCGGCCATGCCCAACCCGCCGAGCGTCAACGCGCAGACCAGCCGAACCGGGCCCGGCTGGCCGTCGCGGGGCAGCAGCAGCCAGCCGGCGAGGGCCAGACCGACGGCCGGGCCGGTCGACTCGACCAGCCAGCGCAGCCGGACCGAGGGCGCCAGCCGCGATCGTCCGGGGAGCCGGTACAGACCGGTCGCCGAGAGGACCGCCACGACCAGCGACCCGATCGGCACGGCGACGGTGTGCCCGATGTCGGCCAGGGGCAGCACGACGGCGGTGAGACCCGCCACCACCACCGCCGCGTCGAGCAGCACGCCCGCCGCGCGCGGGGTCGGCTCGGTGCCGCGTCGGGTGGCCAGCCGGGAGAGTCGCAGCCCGGCGAGCGTGGCGCCGGCACCGGCGGCCAGCGCGATCACCACCGAGGTCGGGACCAGGTCGGCGGCACCGGCGAGGAGCAGCAGCGCCACCGCCATGGACGTGGCGGCCTCCGGTGCCGCACGGCGGAGGACGAGGACGCGGAACGGGTACGCGAGGAGCACGGCGGTCGCCTTCGTGAGGGGGCACGGGGGCGGTGCGGCGGTGCGGGACATCGGACACTGCGAGTCCGCTACCCACGATTGGCAACGATGGACGGCCGAATTGGTTACTTGCCGGTCACTCAGGTGAGACAACGACCTGTGTCACTGTACGGCGTACCGCACGCTGCTGGCACCGCCCGCCGCGAGCCGAAACGACCGGGAGTGGGATCATCGGAGGGTGAGTAAGCCCGACACGGTCCGCTTCCGGTACAACCAAGCCATCCTGGTGGCCGCGATCATCGCCTTCGTCGGCGCCCTGCCGCTGGCCAACGCCCGGGCCTACCTGCTGCCGGTGCTGCTCGTCCCGCTCGCCGTCGCGGTGTGGGCCTGGCGGGCCGGCACCGACGCCGACGCGCGGGAGCTGCGTATCCGGGCGCTGGCCGGGCAGCGTCGGATCGACTGGGACCGGGTCATCGAGCTGACCACCGACCAGCGCGGGCGCGCGGTCGCCCGGCTGGACGACGGCCACCAGGTCACCCTGCCGGCCGTCCGTGGGGCGGATCTGCCCCGGCTGGTCGCGGCGGCCGGCCAGCCACTGCCGGGCGCTGCGGCGGACACGCCCGGTCAGTAGCCGTCGACCACCGTGTTGATCAGCGGTTCCCCGGCGGCGAAGCGGCGGACCTGATCGCCCACCAGTCGGTAGGCCCGTGGCCACAACCCGCGCACCGACCCGCCGACGTGCGGGGTGAGCAGAACGTTCGGCATGACCCAGAGCGGGGAGTCGGCGGGCAGCGGCTCGGGGTCGGTGACGTCCAACGCCGCCGAGATCCGACCGGTGCCCAGCTCCGCGACGAGCGCGTCGGTGTGCGCCACCGGGCCCCGGGAGGCGTTGACCAGCAGCGCCCCATCCGGCATCGCGGCCAGGAACGCCTTGTCGATCAGGCCACGGGTCTGGTCGGTGAGCGGCACCAGCACCACCACCACGTCCGCGTCGGGCAGCAGCCGGGGCAGCTCGTCGACGGCGTGCACTCCCTGCTCCGGGCGGGCCGTCCTGGCGACCAGGGTGAAGCTCACGTCGAAGGGGGCGAGCCGGTCGCGCACCGCGGCGCCGATCGAACCGGCGCCGATGATGAGCACCCGCTTGCCGGTCAGCTCGTCGGTCGGGGTGTTCTCCGCGTACGTCCAGCGCCGCTCCGCCTGCGCGCGGACGAACGCCGGGAACGCCCGCAGCTGGGCAAGGATCGCGGTGACGACCCACTCGGCGGTGGAAGGGTCGTGCACGCCCCGGGCATCGCAGAGCGTGACAGCCGGCGGCGTCCGGCCGGCCCAGGCGTCCGCCCCGGCGGAGAGCAACTGCACCACCGCCAGGTCGGGCAGCTCCCGCAGCAGCGCCGTACCGTCCGAGCCACCCAGGAACGGCGGCACCCAGAAGCGGACGTCGACCGGCTCGGACGGCATCCGGTCGGTGTGCTCGAAGACCTCCACTGTCACGTCCGCGGGCAGCTCGCCCAGGAGGTTCAGGCCGGCCTGGTGCGGAATCCATACCTTCACGTCCGCCGACGATAGTCCCCGGCGTCGGGGCCGGTGGAGGCGCGGCGGCGAACCGGCGTACCGGGGGATGGCGCGCGGCGTCGGGGCGGGCGAGACTCAGCACACCGATGTTCGACTCCGCCCCTCACGAGGTATAACGAAGGGTCGGAGGGCCGGTCGGCCTCCGCCCCGGCAGACAGGTGCTCGATGACCGACGGCTCCCCCGGCCCCGCCCGGCGTTCGATCGCGCCACCCTCGGTGCTCGGCGATCCGGCGCGGTTGCGCGCGCTCGCCGACACCGGGCTGGACGCCGCCCCGGACGAGGCGTTCGACCGGTTCGCCCGGCTGGTCAGTGACCTCCTCGACGTGCCGGTCGCTCTGGTCTCCCTGGTCTCCGCCGACCGGCAGTTCTTCCCGGGCGCGGTCGGGCTGCCGGAGCCCTGGTCGCAGCGGCGGCAGACCCCGCTGAGCCACTCGTTCTGTCAGCACGTGGTGGACATCGAGACGCCGATGGTGCTGCCGGACGCCCGGCTCTACCCCCGTGTCCGGGACAATCTGGCCATCGACGACCTCGGCGTGGTCGCGTACGCCGGGATGCCGCTGACCGACCTCTCCGGCCGGGTGCTCGGCTCGCTCTGCGCCATCGACAGCAAGCCCCGCGCCTGGACGGCCGCGCAGCTGCGGACCCTGGCCGACCTGGCCGCCGCCTGCTCGTCGGAGCTGCGCCTGCGGATCGCGCTCGACGGCGCGCAGGAGGCCCGGCGGCGGGTCGTGCAGGCGCACGAGCGGCTGGAGCTGCTGGCCGGGGTGAGCGAGACGCTGGCCGGCACCCTGGACGTGAGCACCGCGCTGCGCCGGCTCGCCGCCACCATGGTGCCGCTGCTCGCCGACTGGTGCCTGCTCACCCTGATCGGGCCGACCGGTCTGCCCCGCGAGGTGGTCTCGGTGCACCGGGACCCGGCCCGCGCGGCGGACGTCGACCGCTTCGGCGAGTTGCTGCGCACCGGGCTGAGTTCCGAGTCGAGCATCCGGGCGGTGCTCCGGACCGGCCAGCCCCGGCTCGGCAGCGTGGCGTCCCTGGCCGACGTGACGAGGGGTACCACCGACCCGGAGATGGCCTCCATCGCCAGCCGGTTGGGCATCGCCTCCTACCTGAGCGTGCCGGTGCGGGGCGTCGGCGGCACGGTGCTGGGGGCGATCACCCTCGTCAACGGCGGCCAGCGTCAGCAGTTCGACGACCGGGACCTGCTCACCGCCGTCGACATCGGCCGCCGGGCCGGTCAGGCCGTCGGCAACAGCTCGATGTACGGCGAGCAGCGGCACGTCGCCGAGGTCCTGCAACACAGCATGCTGCCCCGGCTGCCGGTGGTGGCCGAGCTGGAGCTGGCGGCCCGCTACCAGCCGGCGGCCGACCGGGTGGAGGTGGGTGGCGACTGGTACGACGCCTTCGTGCAGCCCGACGGCGACGTGATCGCCGCGATCGGGGACGTGGCCGGGCATGACATCGAGGCGGCGGCGACAATGGGTCAGCTGCGCAACCTGGTGCGGGGCAACGCCTTCGGCCGGCCGGACGCGGTCGGGTCGCTGATGAGCAACCTGGATGGCGCCATCCGTGGCCTGCGGTTGCCGATCGCCGCCACCGCGACGCTGGTCCGGATCTGTCCGCAGCGCGCCGGTGTGTACGAGGTGACCTGGTCCAACGCCGGGCACCCGCCGGCCCTGGTGGTCCGCGTCGGCGGGGCGGTCGAGGTCCTCCAAGGCACACCGGAGCCGCTGCTCGGCCTGGCCCGTCCGTCGCCGCGGAGCAGCCACTCGACCAGCCTGGCCACCGGCGACACCCTGCTGCTCTATACCGACGGGCTGATCGAACGGCGGGACCGCTCCATCGACGAGGGGCTGGCCGAGTTGGCGGGCCGGCTGTCCGGCACCGACACACTGCCCCTCGACGACCTGTGCGACCTGCTGCTCGCCTCGATCCGGCACCGCGAGGACGACACCGCGCTGCTGGCCGTACGGGCGCGGTGAGTGGTCCACCGGGGACCATCGGGCGGGTCGGCGGCACCCGTTGGATCTCGACGGGTCCGGCCGGGGCGCGCGGCGGGCTACCCTGGGCCGGGTGAGCGCCCGTCCCCCGTACCCTCGCATCCGCCGCCTCCGGGTGGCCCTCGCGGCGTCCTGCGCGGCGCTGCTGTTCGCCGCCGGTTGCAGCTTCGGCGAGCCGGAGCCCGACCCGGCCGGCGAGCCGCCCAACCTGCCGACCCCGTCCGCGTCGGCGAGCCCGGGCGGTGCCGGCCAGCAGGCGGTGGCGACCGTGCTCGCCAAGGGTCTGCGGGTGCCCTGGGCCATCGCCTTCCTGCCGGACGGCGGCGCGCTGGTCAGCGAACGGGACAACGGCCGGATCCTGCAGGTCGGACCCGAGTCCGGGCCGGACGGGCTGCGGGTCCGCCCGGTGCAGACGATCCCCGACGTGGCGGCGGCGGGCGAGGGTGGCCTGCTCGGCATCGCCGTCTCCCCCGACTACGCCCGGGACCGGACGGTGTTCGTCTACTACACCGCCGAGGAGGACAACCGGGTCGCCCGGCTCCAGCTCGGCGGGCAGCCCACCCCGATCCTCACCGGCATCCCGAAGGCCAACGTGCACAACGGCGGTGGGCTGGGCTTCGGCCCGGACAAGCAGCTCTACGTCAGCACGGGTGACGCCGGTCAGCGCCCCCTCTCCCAGGACGTGAAGAGCCTCGGCGGCAAGATCCTCCGGATCACCCCGGACGGCAAGCCCGCCGCCGGCAATCCGTACCCCAACTCCCCGGTCTGGTCCCTGGGGCACCGCAACGTGCAGGGTTTCGCCTGGGACGCCGCGAAGCGGATGTACGCCGTCGAGTTCGGCCAGAACACCTGGGACGAGATCAACCAGATCACCAAGGGCGGCAACTACGGCTGGCCGGAGGTCGAGGGTCAGGCCGGCGACAAGCGGTTCACCGACCCGATCGTGCAGTGGGCGACGTCGGACGCGTCCTGCTCGGGTCTGGCCGCCACGGACCGGCTGCTGGTCACCGGCTGCCTGCGCGGCAAGCGCCTCTGGGTGATGGAGTTGACCGACACCGGCACACTGCTCGGTCAGCCCAGTGAGCTGCTCACCAACCGCTACGGTCGGCTGCGCGCGGTGGCCGCGGCACCGGACGGGTCGCTCTGGGTGAGCACCTCCAACCACGACGGGCGGGGCGACCCGGCGGGCGACGACGACCGGCTCCTGCGGGTGGTCTTCGCGGGCGGTGACGGCGGGCGCAGCTGACTTCGTCACCATCGGTTCAGGTTTGCCAAGATCTTTCGGCGGGCAGGTCAGACTTTCAGCATGGACGGGCAACGCGACGAGCGGCACGACGACGCCGATGACCGGGACGACCCGGTGACCGGCGACGATCGGCCGCGCCCGGCGGGTTGGCGGGTCGGCGTCGCCGGCCCGCTACGTCGCCTCGGGTTGATCGTCGCCGTCCTCGCCGTGGCCCTCGGCGGGGCGGTGCTCGGGGTGCTGGCCGGCGGTCAGGTGAGCACCGACATCGGCCCGTTCCGGGCCAACCTCAGCATCTCCCCCGCCCGCGAGGGCGGCACCACGGTCGACATTCCGCCACTCGGCGCGCTGCTGCTCGACAGCCACGACGGGCCGACCCACCTCACCGTCCGGCTGGGCGCGCTCGACCAGGGGCGCACCGAGGCGCTGATCGACGACCCGGCCAGCATCAGCCGGGCCAGCCAGAGCGCCGTGGAGGACGTCCGCTCCGGGGTGATGCGCCTCGGCCTGCGTACCCTCGCCGCGTCGGTGCTGGTCACGTTGATCCTGGCCGGGCTGATCTTCCGCGACGTCCGGCGCACCGCCTGGGCGGGTGGGCTGGCGCTGCTGGTCACCGCCGGCAGCCTCGGCACGGCGGCGGCGACCCTTCGGCCGCAGGCCATCGAGGAACCACGCTACGAGGGGCTGCTGGTCAACGCGCCGGCCATCGTCGGTGACGCCCGGCGGATCGCCAACGACTACACCAAGTACGCGGAGCAGCTGCAGCGCCTGGTGGGCAACGTCAGCCAGCTCTACACCACCGTCTCGGCGCTTCCGCTGTTGGAGCCGACCCCGGGCACCACGCGGGTGCTGCACGTCTCCGACATGCACCTCAACCCGACCGGCTGGCAGCTGATCCGGACGGTCGTGGAGCAGTTCGGCATCGACGTGGTGATCGACACCGGGGACATCACCGACTGGGGCAGCGAGCCGGAAGCCTCCTTCGTCGCCTCGATCGGCCTGCTGAAAAAGCCGTACGTCTTCATCCGGGGCAACCACGACTCCGGCAAGACCGCCGCCGCGGTGGCCCGTCAGCCGAACGCCATCGTGTTGAACAACACGACCACCACGGTCGCCGGGCTGACCATCGCCGGCATCGGCGACCCGCGCTTCACCCCGGACAAGAACACCTCCCCCGCCGGCAGCGGGTTGACCCAGCAGGTGGCCGACCAGGTGATCGGCACCGGTAACCAGCTCGCCGCGACGGTCCGCAGCTCACCGCGACCGGTCAACATCGCCCTCGTGCACGACCCGGCGTCGGCCGGGCCGCTCGCCGGCACCTGCCCGCTGGTGCTGGCCGGGCACACCCACGCCCGGCAGGTCTCCAAGCTGCCGCAGGCCCCCGGGCAGCAGCCCACCACGCTGATGGTGGAGGGATCCACCGGCGGCGCCGGGCTGCGCGGTCTCGAGGGCGAGAAGCCCACCCCGCTGTCGATGAGCGTCCTCTACTTCGACCAGCAGAAGATGCTCCAGGCGTACGACACCATCACCGTCGGCGGCACCGGACAGGCCCAGGTCAACCTGGAACGACGCCTGGTGGAGAACCCGACCGCCGGTGTCAACGCCACACCCACACCCACACCCACACCGACCGGCGGTGTCCCCGCCACACCCACACCCACGCCGACCGACTGAGCCGACGCCGACGCCCACCAGCGGACCGGCGGGCGCGGCCGACGGGTCAGCGGAGGGCGATGGCGGCCAGTGCGGCGTTGACGATGCTGCCGGGCAGCAGGTCGTGCAGCTCGTACAGCTCGGCGACGCTGCCGGACTGGCCGAACTCGTCCACGCCGAGCGGCACCGCCGGTGCGCCGACCGCCGAACCGAGCCAGGCCATCGCGTGCGACGCGGCGTCGTGCACGGTCACCACCGGCACCCGGTCCGCGAACGCGGACCGCAGCGCGCCCGGCACGCTGGGCACCGTGGCCGTGCGTACGCCCTGGCGCAGGGTGCGCTGCCAGGCGCGGTAGAGCCGGTCCAGCGAGGTCACGTCCACCACGTGTGCGGCGATGCCCTCGTCGGCCAACTCCGCCGCGGCGGTCAGCACCTCGGGCAGCACCGCGCCGGAGGCGGCCAGCTGCACCACCGGGGCGTCGACCAGGTGCGGGTACGCCTGGTGCGCGTCGACCAGCCGGTACGCCCCGGCGACGACCTGCCGGCGCAGCACCGCGTCACCGAGCCGCGCCCGGGCCGCCTCGAACGGCGCCTGGTCCAGTGGTCGGGTGCTCAACCGGAAGTAGTACGCGCCGTCCTCGGCGGGCGCGGCGGTCGCGGCCGGGGCAGACCCGCCGGCGATCTGCCCGAGCGCGTCGCAGAGCAGCCAGTCGAGGGGGGCCGCGTACGCCGGCTCGACGAAGGTCACCCCGGGCAGCTCCAGGCCGACCGACGCGGTGATCGTGGACTGGTGGGCGCCGCCCTCCGGGGCGAGGGTGATGCCGGACGGGGTGCCGGCCACCACGAACCGGGAACCGGAGTAGGTGCCGTACAGGAACGCGTCGAGGCCGCGCAGCACGAACGGGTCGTAGACCGTGCCCACCGGCAGCAGCGGCTGCCCGGACAGGTCCCAGGAGAGCCCGAGCTGGCCGAGCAGCAGGAACAGGTTCATCTCCGAGATGCCCAGCTCGATGTGCTGCCCAGCGGGGCTCTCCGTCCAGCGCAGCATCCGGTCCTCGGTCCAGGAGCGCTGCTCGGTGGGGGCGAAGACCCCGGTCTTGTTGATGAACCCGGCGAGGTTGGTGGAGGTGGCCACGTCCGGGGCGGTGGTGACCAGGTAGCGGCCCACCTCCCGGTCCCGCGCCAGGTCCACCAGCACCCGACCGAAGACCTCCTGGGTGGAGATCGGCTTGTTGGCGCGTACTCCCGTGCTCTCCGGAACGGTGACCCCCAACGCACGCTCGCGCGGCGCGCGGGACAGCGCCTCCCGGCGGGCGCCGGCCTGGATCCCGGCGGGTGACGCCGGGTCGAGGCGGTCCCACTCGGTGTCGGCGGTCAACCCCTGCGCGGCGCGCAGCGTGTCGACCTGCTCCGAGCTGAGCAGCGCGGAATGGTTGCGCGGATTGCCGGCGATGGGCAACCCCCAACCCTTCACGGTGTACGCGAAGACGACGCTGGGCCGGTCGGTGACCGCGTCGCACTGGGCGTACGCGTCCAGCATCGCCGCCAGGTCGTGCCCGCCCAGGTCGGTGACGAGCGGGCCGAGCTTCTCGTCGTCGACGTGGACGATCAGCTCGTCGATGCCGGCCGGCGCGCCGTCCAGGAACTGCTTGCGCAGCGCCGGCCCGGCCAACCCGAACAGCGACTGGTACTGCTCGTTGGGCATCGCGTCGATCCAGTCGCGCAGCGCCTCGCCGCCCGGCCGGGCGTACGCCTCGGCGAGCCGCCGACCGTACTTGACCTCCACGACGTGCCAGCCGGCCGCCTCGAACTGGCCCCGCCACTGGTTGATCCGGATGCCGGGGACCACCCGATCCAGCGACTGGCGGTTGAAGTCGACGAGCCACATGACGTTGCCCAGCCCGGTGGTCGCCGGGTCGGCCACCGCCTCCCAGATGTTCCCCTCGTCCAGCTCGGCGTCGCCGATCAGCGCCACGAACCGGGAGTGCGGGCGGGCCCCGAAGTGCGCGTCGACGTACCGCCGGGTGGCGGCGGCGAAGAGCGGCGCCGCCGCGCCCAGGCCGACGGAACCGGTGGAGAAGTCCACCTCGTCCGGGTCCTTCGTGCGTGACGGGTACGACTGGAGGCCGCCACGGGCGCGCAGCCGGGGCAGGTAGGAGCGGTCCAGGTTGCCGAGCAGGTACTGGATGGCGTGGAACACCGGGGACGCGTGCGGCTTCACGGCGACCCGGTCCTCGGCGTCCAGGTGCGCGAACCAGAGCGCGGTCATCGCCGTGACCAGCGAGGCGCTGGACGCCTGGTGGCCGCCGACCTTCACACCGTCGCCGGTGGCCCGGTCGTGGTTGGCGGCGTCCACGATCCGGGTGGCGAGCCAGAGCACCCGCCGCTGGATCTCGTCGAGGACATCGAGGTCGTGCTCGGTCACGGTGGCTCCATCCAGGCGTCGCCGTTGACGCCCTCGCGAGGGGTGCGGGGTGGCCGCGTAGTCGACAGGGGGTGGGGGAAGGCCGCCGCCGGGTCGCGGCGGCGGCCTGCTCCGGTGGGTGTCAGCCCTGGACGCCGAGGCGCTCCAGGATCAGCTCACGGAGGGTCTTCGCGTCGGCCTGGCCCCGGGTGGTCTTCATGACTGCGCCGACCAGTGCGCCGACCGCCGCGACCTTGCCGCTGCGGATCTTGTCGGCGATGCCGGGGTTCGCAGCGATCGCCTCGTCCACGGCGGCGGTGAGCGCGCCGGTGTCCGAGACGACCTCCAGGCCCCGGCTGGTCATGATCTCGGTGGGCGAGCCCTCACCGTCGACCACGCCCTCCAGCACCGTACGGGCCATCTTGTCGTTGAGCTTGCCGGCGTCGACAAGCCCCTGCAGCTCGGCGACCTGGGCGGGGGTGGCACCGATCTCGGCCAGCTCCACGCCGCTCTCGTTGGCCCGGCGGGACAGCTCACCCAGCCACCACTTGCGGGCCGCGGCCGGGGTCGTGCCGGCGGCCACGGTGGCCTCGATCAGCTCGACCGCGCCGGCGTTCAGCACCGACTGCATGTCCAGGTCCGACAGGCCCCACTGCTCCTGGAGCCGACGCCGGTGCACCCGGGGCAGCTCCGGCAGGGCGGCCTTCAGCTCGGCGACCCAGGCCGGGTCCGGGGCGATCGGCACCAGATCCGGCTCGGGGAAGTACCGGTAGTCGGTGGCCGTCTCCTTCGAGCGACCCGGAGTGGTGTCGCCGGTGTCCTCGTGGAAGTGGCGGGTCTCCTGGGTGATCCGGCCGCCCGCGTCGAGCACCGACGCCTGCCGCAGCATCTCCGAGCGGACCGCCCGCTCCACCGAGCGCAGCGAGTTGACGTTCTTGGTCTCGGTACGGGTGCCCCACTCCTCACCCGGCAGGTTGAGCGAGGTGTTCACGTCACAGCGCAGCGAACCCTCCTCCATCCGCACGTCGGAGACGCCGAGGGTGCGGATCACGTCGCGGAGCTCGGCGACGTACGCCTTGGCCACGTCGGGAGCGAGCGCGCCGGTGCCCGTGATCGGCTTGGTGACGATCTCGACGAGCGGGATGCCGGCCCGGTTGTAGTCGACGAGCGACTCCGTCGCGCCGTGGATGCGGCCGGTGGCGCCACCGACGTGCAGCGTCTTGCCGGTGTCCTCCTCCAGGTGCACCCGCTCGATCTCGATCCGCACCGTCTCGCCGCCCACCTCGACGTCCAGGTAACCGTCGACGCAGATCGGCTCGTCGTACTGGCTGATCTGGAAGTTCTTCGGCATGTCCGGGTAGAAGTAGTTCTTCCGGGCGAACCGGCACCACTCGGCGATCGAGCAGTTCAACGCCAGGCCGATCCGGATGATCGCCTCGATGGCCGCCTTGTTGGCCACCGGCAGCGAACCGGGCAGGCCCAGGCACACCGGGCAGACCCGGGTGTTCGGCTCGCCACCGAAGTCGGTCGGGCAGCCACAGAACATCTTGGTGTTCGTGCCCAGCTCGACGTGGGTCTCCAGGCCGATCACCGGTTCGAAGCGCGCAACGACCTCGTCGTACGCGGGCAGTGTCGTCGTCATCTGGACTCCTGACTCACAGCGCCGGTGGGGTGAACGTGCCGACGGCGGACTCCAACGCGGCGGCGACCCGGTACATCCGGTCGTCGGCCATCGTCGGGGCCATCACCTGCAGACCGACCGGCAGCCCCTCGGAGAGGCCGCAGGGCACCGAGATGCCCGGCCCGCCGTACAGGTTGGTCGGGATCGTGTACAGGTCGGCCAGGTACATCTGGTACGGGTCGGCGGTCCGCGCGCCCATCGGGAATGCCACCGACGGGGTGGTCGGCGAGATCAGCGCGTCCACGCGCTCGAACGCGGCGGTGAAGTCCCGGGTGATGAGCGTCCGGACCTTCTGCGCCTGCCCGTAGTACGCGTCGTAGTAACCCGACGACAGCGCGTACGTGCCGATCATGATGCGGCGCTTGACCTCGGGACCGAAGCCGGCCTCCCGGGTCAGCGACATGACCTCCTCCAGCGACCGGTTGCCATCGTCGCCGACCCGCAGGCCGAACCGGACACCGTCGAACCGGGCCAGGTTGGAGGAGCACTCGCTCGGGGCGATCAGGTAGTACGCCGGCAGCGCGTACGCGAACGTCGGGCAGGACACCTCGACGACCTCGGCGCCCATCTTGGTCAGCGCGTCCACCGACTCACGGAACGCGGCCATCACGCCCGGCTCGGCGCCCTCGCCGACGAACTCGCTGACGATGCCGAGCCGCACACCGGTCAGGTCACCGGTCGCACCGAGCTTCGCCGCAGCCACCACGTCCGGCACCGGCTGCGGAATCGAGGTGGAGTCACGCGGGTCGTGCCCGCCGATCACCTGGTGCAGCAGGGCCGCGTCGAGCACCGTACGGGCACACGGGCCCGGGGTGTCGAGCGACGAGGAGAAAGCCACCAGCCCGTAGCGGGAGGTGCCGCCGTAGGTGGGCTTGGCACCCACCGTGCCGGTGACCGCGCCGGGCTGGCGGATCGAGCCGCCGGTGTCCGAGCCGATCGCCAGCGGCGCCTCGTACGCGGCCAGCGCGGCGGCGCTGCCACCACCCGAGCCACCGGGGATCCGGCTCAGGTCCCACGGGTTGTGCGTCGGGCCGTACGCCGAGTATTCGGTGGAGGAGCCCATCGCGAACTCATCCATGTTGGTCTTGCCGAGCATCACCGTGCCGGCCTCCCGCAGCCGCTGCACGATCGTCGCGTCGTACGGCGGGCGCCAGCCCTCCAGGATCTTCGACCCAACGGTGGTCGGCACACCCCGCGTGGCGAGCACGTCCTTGACCGCGACCGGCACCCCGGCGAGCGGGCCCAGCTCCTCGCCGGCGGCCCGGCGCTCGTCCACCGCGCGGGCCGCGGCGAGCGCGCCGTCGGTGTCGACGTGCAGAAAGGCGTGCACCCGGTCGTCGACCGCGGCGATCCGGTCCAGGTGCGCCTGGGTCACCTCGACGGCGGAGGCCTCGCCCCCAGCGACCAGGGCCGCGATCTCCGTCGCGGTCATGCTGATGAGATCGCTCATGAGGCCACATCCTCGCTCAGGATCCGCGGTACGCGGAACCGCTGGTCCTCGGCGTCGGGCGCGCCCGACAGCGCTTCCTCCGGGGTCAGGCACGGCGTGACGACGTCCTCGCGGAAGATGTTGGTCAGCGGCACCGAGTGCGAGGTCGGCGGGATGTCCGCGGCGGCGACCTCGCCGACCTGGGCGACCGCCTGGAGGATCACGTCGAGCTGGCCGGCGAACGTGTCCAGCTCCTCCTCGGTGACGGCGAGCCGCGACAGGCGCGCCAGGTGCGCGACCTCCTCGCGGGAGATGGCGGCCATCCGTGCCCCCTTCTGAATTCCTGCTGGTCGGGCGATGTGCCGGCCGCGCGACAGGTGGAGCGTGACACGCGGTGACCGGAGCGAGTCTATTGTTCCGCTCCGGTGCCGCGTCCCCGACTCCCCCCTCCAGCGGCCCTCGTGCCGGGTCAGCGGGTGGGTCGGCGAGCGACATCCGGCTGCGGGTGCCCGCCGGTCGGGCGGACCGGCCGGTACCGGGCCAGCCAGGTGACCAACTCCTCGGCCGGCATCGGCCGGGCGTAGAACCAGCCCTGAGCGGCGTCGCAGCCGGCGGCGTGCAGCATCCGCCAGGTCCGTTCGTCCTCGACACCCTCGGCGACCACCCGCAGCCCCAGCGCGCCGGCCAGCTCGATCATCGACCGGACGATCGCCGCGTCGTCGGCGTCGTCGGCCATGCCGAGGACGAACGATCGGTCCACCTTCACCTCGGCCAGCGGCAGCCGGCGCAGGTGCTGGAGGGAGGAGTAGCCGGTGCCGAAGTCGTCCAGCGCGATGGCCACCCCGATCCGGTGCAGCCGGGAGATGGTGGCCAGCACCCGGCGCGGGTCGGCCATCAACGCGCCCTCGGTGATTTCGACCTGCAGCCTCTCGGCGGGCACCCCGTAACGGGCCAGCCGGTCGGCGATCTGGTCGGCGATCTCGCCGGTGTGCAGGTCGCGCACGCTCACGTTCAGCGCCGCGCGCAGGCCGATGCCGGCCGCCGACCACTTGGCCAGCTGCTCCACCACGTCGTCCACGACACGACGGGTGAGCAGCCGCATCACGGCGCTCTGCTCGGCGACCCGGATGAGTTCCTCCGGGTCGACCATGCCCCGCCGGGGGTGCCGCCACCGCAGCAGGGCCTCGACGCCGACCACCTCGCCGGTGGCGATGGCGATCTGCGGCTGGTAGTACATGGTGATTTCCCCGGCGTCGTCGGCCGGCTCGTCGTCCGCGTGTGCCCACCCGGTCGATTCGAGTGGCTGCCCAGGACTACCCGACCCGACGTCCCGCCGCGCCCCGGTGCGACCCTTGCCCACCGCGCTTCCGTTCGGGGACCGTCGACCGATCCCGGCGCGCCGCTCCCGGGTCGGGCCGGAACGGGTGCCGGCGACCGTGGTACGGGCGTTGCGACCCCGGATCGGGTCGGCTCCGGTGGCGATCCGGTTGATCAGCTCGTCGGAGTGCACCAGCTCGGCGTCGGTGCGCCGACGGCGTGCCCACCACCGGCCAACTCCCGGCGGTGCCGTGGTGACCGCCGGCGCCGGGTCCGCCGCGGGCCCGGACCGGCCCGGCGCCGCGGTGGGCAGCGCGCCCTCGGCCGGGGCCCCGGTGGGCAGCGCCGCGCCGTCACCGCCGCGCACCTCCGCCGACGCGACAAGGGGTACGTCGGCCGTCCGCTCGGCGTCGCTCGGCACACCGTGCCGGCCGTTCCCGTCCGGCTGCACGCCCTCGGCCTGGTCCTGACCTGCCGGCTCGGCGTCGAACGGCGCCTCGGTCGATGGGCTGGCCTCCAGTACGCGGCGCAGGTCGGCGAGGAGGCCGAGTCGCTCGGCGGAGTTGTGGTCGGACTCCGGGGCGTACACGGCCACCGTGTCGTTGCGGTGCTTGGCGTCGTACATCGCCACGTCGGCGTGACGCATCAGGGTGGCGAAGTCCTCGCCGTGCTCGGGGAAGAGGGCGATCCCGATCGACCCGCCCACGTCCAACGGCAGCCCGTCGAGCGGCACCGGCTCGGCAAGCGCCTGGACCACCCGGTCGGCCAACTCCCGCGCCTGGGCGACGTCGGTCAGCCCGGTCATCACGATGGCGAACTCGTCACCGCCGAGCCGGGCGATCATCTGTGGTCGGGGTTGCATGTCGGTGAGTCGGGCGCTGACCTCGACCAGCAGCCGGTCGCCCACGGCGTGCCCGAGGGCGTCGTTGACGTTCTTGAAGCGGTCCAGGTCGATCAGCAGCAGCGCCAACTGCCCGTCGGGCTCACCGCGGGCGGTCCGCTCGGCATGCAGGTGCACCTGCTCCGCCACCTCGGCCAGCAGGGCCTTGCGGTTGGGCAGCCCGGTCAGCGGGTCGGCGGCGGCGAGGTGCTGCTGTTCGTTGGTCAACCGCGCCATCCGGTAGACGGCGAAGAGCGGCACCAGCACCAGCGGGATCAGCGCGGCGCTGACCCGCGCCGCGGCGACCAGCACCGGGGCGAGCAGCAGCAGTGAGCCGGTGGAGAGCAACTCGAAGCCGAGGCCCTGGCGGACGGTGGGCCACCAGCGATCTCCGAAACGCAGCCGCACCGCCCAGCTGACCAACCCGTAGTTGACGACGAACCAGGCCAGCGCGGCGCCGCCGACCGCGGCCACGTCGGTCCAGTGCAGCCGCCCGCCGGAGAAGATGGTGCCCGAGCCGAGCTGGATCACCCCGTACGCGGCGGCGAGGGCGCACGCGTACTGGCCGACGTTGAACGCCGTGCGCCACGCGGCGTGCCGCATCCGCCAACCCGAGACGACCACCCCCACCGCCTGCACCACCACCGCCGGGCCCAGACCCCAGCCGAGCAGGATGGCGAAGGTGAAGCAGGTGGACGGGAACACCGCCGACGTCTGCCGGCGCCCCGGTGGGACGAACGGGCGCGCGTCGCAGACCACGGCGAGCGCGGCCATCGTCCAGAACGCCACCGGCAGCCGGGACAGGTCGTCGGGGAGCGTCGCGAGTGGAACGGCGGCGGTCAGCGCGGCGACCGCCAGGATGCCAGCGACGAAGGCGGCGAACGGTGCGACCCGTCCCGCAGGAAGCGAGTTGCGTGGGTCGGCGACCTCCACCACACCTCCCGACCGACCGTCGGCGTGCCGGTGCGCACGCCGTGACCCAATGAAACGCCCTCGGCCCCCAGTTTCCCGGTATGACAGTCACGAATCGGTCGTAGTCGTAATTAAGTTGGTATACGCGGCCAGTCGCCGCGCCCAGCCGCCGGTGGGGTCAGCCGCCCGGCTGAGCGACGTCCCGGGCGGCGTCCGGCCCGGCCTCCAGCAGGAGCCGGAACCCGTCCTCGTCGAGCACCGGCACCTTGAGACTGGCCGCCTTGTCGGCCTTCGACCCGGGGTTGTCCCCCACCACCACGAAGCTCGTCTTCTTGGAGACCGACCCGCTGACCTTGCCGCCCCGGCTCTGCACGGCCTCGGCGGCCTGGTCTCGGGAGAAACCGGCGAGCGTGCCGGTCACCACCACTGTCAACCCCTCCAGCGGGCGCGGCCCCTCGTCGCCCGCCTCCTCCGCCATCCGTACGCCGGCCTCGGCCCACTTGCGGACGACCTCGCGATGCCAGTCCACCGCGAACCACTCCCGGAGGCTCGCCGCGATGGTCGGCCCGACCCCGTCGACCGAGGACAGCTCCTCCTCGGTGGCCGCGTCGATGGCGTCCATCGAGCGGAAGTGCCGGGCGAGCGCCTGGGCGGCGGTCGGGCCGACGTGCCGGATCGAGAGCGCCACCAGCACCCGCCACAGGTCCCGTTCCCGGGCGACCGCCAGATTGTCGAGCAACTTGCTGGCGTTGCTGCCCAGGCTGCCGTCCTTGTTGACGAAGAACGGGGACCGGGAGAGCTGCTCGGCATCGAGCTGGAACAGGTCGCCCTCGTCCGCGATGACCTCCGCGTCCAGCAGGGCCGCCGCGCCCTTGTAGCCGAGCGCCTCGATGTCGAAGGCACCGCGACCGGCGAGGTGGAACACCCGCTCGCGCAGTTGGGCCGGGCAGCTGCGGGTGTTGGGGCAACGGATGTCGACGTCGCCCTCCTTCGAGGGGGCGAGCGGGGTGCCGCAGGCCGGGCAGGTGGTCGGCATGACGAACGGCCGGGCATCGGCGGGCCGCAGGTCGACCACCGGGCCGAGCACCTCGGGAATCACGTCGCCGGCCTTGCGCAGCACCACCGTGTCACCGATCAGCACGCCCTTGCGCTCCACCTCGCGGGCGTTGTGCAGGGTGGCGAGCGCGACGGTGGAACCGGCCACCCGCACCGGCTCGAGCACGGCGAACGGGGTGACCCGGCCGGTGCGCCCCACGTTGACGTCGATGTCGAGCAGCTTGGTGGTGACCTCCTCCGGCGGGTACTTGAAGGCGATCGCCCATCGCGGGGCACGACTGGTCGACCCGAGCCGGCCCTGGATGGAGACCGGGTCGACCTTGACCACCACACCGTCGATCTCGTGCTCGACGTCGTGCCGGTGCTCGGCGTAGTAGGCGATGAACTCCGCCACGCCGGCCAGGTCCGGGACGACCCGCCACCGGTCACTGGTCGGCAACCCCCACGACTTCAGCGCCGCGTACGACTCGGACTGTGCTGTGGGCTGGAACCCACGACGGGCGCCGATGCCGTGCACCACCAGGCGCAGCGGCCGGGTGGCGGTGACCCGTGGATCCTTCTGTCGCAGGCTGCCGGCGGCGGCGTTGCGGGGGTTGGCGAAGGGCGCCTTGCCCTGCTCCACCAGGCCCGCGTTGAGATCGGCGAACGCGGCGATCGGGAAGTAGATCTCGCCCCGGACCTCCACCAGCTCGGGGATGTCCGGGAATTCGGCGGACGGGGCGAGCTGGCTGGGCACGTCCCGGATGCTGCGCACGTTGGCGGTGACGTCCTCACCGGTGCGCCCGTCGCCCCGGGTGGCGGCCCGGACCAGCCGGCCGTTCTCGTAGGTCAGGTTGATCGCCAGCCCGTCGACCTTCAGCTCGCACAGGTAGGGCACCGGGCCGCCCGCGTCGCGTTCGACCCGCTCGGCCCAGGCCGCCAACTCCTCGTCGGCGAAGGCGTTGTCGAGCGAGAGCATCCGTTCGGCGTGGGTGACCGGGGTGAAGTCGGTGGAGAACGTGCCGCCCACCCGTTGGGTCGGCGAATCGGGCGTCCGCAGCGCCGGAAACTCCTCCTCCAGTGCCTCCAACTCGCGCAACTGCCGGTCGAAGTCGGCGTCGGGGATGGTCGGCGCGTCCAGCACGTAGTAGCGGTACTGGTGCTCGGTCAACTCCTGACTGAGCGCGGCATGCCGCTCCCGCGCCTGCGGCGTCGGCTCAGCCCCGGCCGCCGCATCCTGCGCCGGGCTGACCTGCTGACCGATCTGCTCCTCGGACACACCGCCACCTTCGGACACGCCTGCGACCTCCCTGATCACGCTACTCCGGCACCGTATCGGGCCGGTGGGACAATCCGCCGCCCGCCCGCGCCCGGAGCGACCTCGCCCTCAGCCGCGTCCGATGATCACTTGATGCTCGGTAGTCGTCGGCGGGCCGATTCAGCTACTCACCATCAAGTGATCAAGGGTGACCGTCGGGTGGCTCGGGGCGGTGGGACAGCCTGCGGTGTGGTTGGCGGGCGGCACGGGCGGCAGCGTGCAAGGATCGCCGGACGGTGCGACCGGCGGGTCGCCGGGACGCGGAGGTACGGATGCCCGAGGCACTGCTCTGGGCGGTGGCGATCCTGCTGGCGGTGGCCGCCGGCTGGGCGTGGAACAGTTGGCGGCACCGGGTGGCCAACCGGCGTCCGGGCACCCGGCCGGGTCGGGGCAGCACCGACGGCCGTCGTCCCACCCCGCCACGGCCGCGCGGCGGCGAACGGCCGTCCACCAAACCCGGCTCGCGCGACAGCGGACGGGCCGCCGACACCCCGGCGCCCGGTGAGATCTGGTGGGCCGACGTGCCGTACGCCGACGGCAGCGGGTCGAAGGTACGCCCGTGTCTGGTGCTGCGCGCCGACTCCCGGGGCGCCGACGTCCTGAAGATCACCAGCCAGGACAAGAGCGACCGGGACGACCACGTCCGGATTCCCACCCGGGACTGGGACCCCGGCGCGGAGCACGACAGCTACCTCAGCCTCACCGAGCCGATCCGACTCAACTCGGCCGCCTTCGCCGACCACGCCGGCCGCTGTGACGCCGACCTGTGGCGCAAAGTCCGCAGCCTGCGTCACCTCCCCACCCCCTGACCGCCCTCGCCGCCGGCCGCCGACCGCCGACCGCCCCTGACCATCCTCGTGGCCGGCCGCCGGCGGTGATCGACTCGCGTTCCTGAAAGTCGCGGTGTCCTGAGGCCCCGGATGCCCCGATTTACAGAAACCCGAGTTGATCATGCCGAGGGGCCACATCAGGTCGGCCGGCCAGCCAAGCGGCGCAAGTCAAGCGAGCAGGCCAGACCGGGCAGACCGCCGGGCCGGGCCAGGCACACCGGGCCGGGCCGGGCACACCGCCGGGCCGGACCAGGCACACCGGGCCGCGCCGGGTCAGTCCCAGGCCGCGCCGAGGGTGGCTAGCTGGTCCGCGTACTCGATGCGGTTGGCCCATTCGCGCGGCCACGCGGTCATGCCGACGGCCGCGCCCACGAAGGCGCCGGCCAGGGCGGCGATCGAGTCGGAGTCGCCGGCGGTGGTCGCGCCCCGGGCCAGTGCCGCCACCGGGTCGTCGGCGTGCCGTACGGCGCAGAGCACCGCGGTGGCCAGCGCCTCCTCGGCCACCCAGCCCTCCCCGGTGGCCTGGCACGGGTCGCCGCCGTCGTCCGGCTGCGCCAGGGTGTTGGTCAGCCGGCCCAGCACGGCCAGGCACTCGTCCCAGCCCTGGGCGATGAACTCCTCCGGAGAACCGGAACCGGCGCGTTGCCAGAGGTCGCCCAGCCACCGTTCCCGGTAGACCAGGCGCTGGGACAGTGCCCGGTCGGTGAGCACCGCGGGGAGCTCGGACAGCGGGACACCCGCGCGCAGGGCGGAGACGGCGTACGCGGTGAGTTCGCTGGCCGCCAGCCCGGTCGGGTGACCGTGGGTCAGCCCGGCCTGCAACTGGGCCAACCCGGCGAGCGTGTCGAGGTCCACCTCGAGCAACCCGACCGGGGTGACCCGCATGTTGGCTCCGCAGCCCTTCGAGCCGACCACCGTCGCATCCTGCCAGCGCACCCCACGGCTCAGCTCGGCGCAGGCGCGCAGGCAGGTCATCCCCGGGGCACGGTTGTTGTCCGGGCTGACGGCCCAGGCCAGGAAGCGTCGCCGCAGCAGTGGCTCCACCGCCTCCGGCGTGAACGACGGCGCCTCGCGCAGCGCCCAGCCCACCGCCAGCGCCATCTGGGTGTCGTCGGTGACCAGCGCCGGCTCGCCGGACAGGTCACGCGGACCGGTCGGGCCGTACCGGTGCTCGATCTCGGCGACGGTCAGGAACTCGGTCGGCTTGCCCAGCGCGTCACCGTAGGCAAGGCCGAAGAGCGAACCCGAGGCGCGCGACGCAGCAGTGTGGATCACGGCGGCCATCATGCCCGGCCGCCGCAACCCACGCGGATCTCAGTCCCAGCAGAGGCAGAACGGGTGGCCGGCCGGATCGGCGTAGACCCGGAAGCCCTCGCCCTCACCTGGCAGCCGCCGAGCCCCGAGCGCGAGCGCGGCCTTCTCGGCGGCCTCGATGTCGTCCACCGTCACGTCGAGGTGGAACTGCTGCGGGCGCTCGGGATCCGGCCAGGCCGGTGGCCGCAGGTTGAGCGCCTGTTGGAAGGCGAGGCGCGGCTGGTGACCGGGTGGGCCGCCCAGCACCACCCAGTCGTCATCGGAGTCGCCCTCGGCGAGCGGTACCCCGAGCAGCTCGGCGTAGAACGCCGCCAACGCCCGCGGGTCCGGGCAGTCGATCACCACTGAACGCAGCTGTCCAATCATGACCGTCATCCTGCCCAGCGGGTACGACAGGAAACCTCAGTCCTCGGCGAAGCGCCGGCCGGCGTCCCGGCACGCCGCGAGCACCGCCCGGGCGTACTCCGGGGTCGCGCCGGCGAGGCCGCAGGCCGGGGTGACCACCACCTGCTCGGCGAGTTGCCGACGGGGAAAGCCGAGGCGGTCCCAAACCTGGCGTACCCGATCGGCGATCTGTGCGGAGGTCGGCGCGCCACCGGCCGACGGCGGCCGGGTCGGCGCGGCCCCGGCCAGCAACCCGAGGCCGGCGTCGAGCGCCTCGCCCAGCGGGTCGAGCTTGGTGACGAGGTCCAGGTCGAGGGCGACCGCGACGGCGCCGGTGGAGCGGATCAGTTCCAGCGGCACGTCCGGGGCGCAGCAGTGCACAAGAGTCGGCACGCCGACCGCGTCGACGACCGTGCGCAGCAGGGCGGCGGCGTCCACCGACTCGACGGCCCGGTACGCGCCCAGCCCGCTCTCGGTCGGCACCCGCCCGGCCAGCACGGTCGGCAGTGACGGTTCGTCCAGTTGCAGCAGCACCGATGCCCCGGGCAGCCGACGGGCGACCGCCGCGACGTGCGCGCGCAGCCCCTCGGCGAGGGAGCCGGTGAGGTCGCGGACCGCGCCGGGATCGCGCAACAGCCGGCCACCGATCGGCAACTCCAGGGAGGCGGCCAGGGTGAGCGGGCCGGCGGCCTGCACCTTGATCGGCCCGGCGTACCCCTCGGCCTGCTCGGCGAGCTGGTCCAGGTCGCGTTCCATCAGGTCCCGGGCCCGGCGCAGGTCACGGCCCGGGCGTGGGGCGACCCGCCACCGCCCCGCGTACACCTCGACGGGCAGCTCGACGAGCAGCCCGGCGGACCGGCCGATCATGTCCGCGCCGGGGCCACGGGCCGGCAACTCGGGCAGGTGGGGCAGCTCGGGAAGCTCACCGAGGACCACCCGCTGAGCCTCACCGATGTCGGTGCCGGGCAGCGAACCAATTCCGGTTGCCGCGCCGGCCGGCCAGGGCCACGCCTGATCTGTCACGGGCGAAGGCTATCCCGCGAACACCCAGGCCGTGCGGTCAGCCGGTGATGGTCGCGGAGCCGAGGACGACGTCGCCGGCCGGGTCCGGCCGGTACGCCACCAGGGCCTGACCGGCGGCGACACCGCGCACCGGTCGGCGCAGCTCGGCGTGCAGCCGGTCACCGTCGAGGGCGACGGTCGCCGGCACCACGTCGCCGTGCGCGCGCAACTGCACCTCGCACTCGACCGGCGCGTCCGGACGGGCGCCGCCGGTCCAGACCGGACGTAGCGCGTGCACGTCGGAGACCTCCAGCGCCTCGGCCGGGCCGACCGTCACCGTGTTGGTCTTCGGGGTGATGGAGAGCACGTAGCGTGGCCGCCCGTCCGGGGCCGGCCGGTCCAGGTGCAGCCCGCGACGCTGCCCCACCGTGTACGCGTACGCGCCGCTGTGGCTGCCGACGACCGCGCCGGTGGACGCGTCCACCACGTCGCCGGGCGCCTCACCGAGCCGGCCGGCGAGGAAGCCGCGGGTGTCCCCGTCGGCGATGAAGCAGATGTCGTGCGAGTCCGGCTTGTCGGCCACCGCCAGGCCACGCTCGGCGGCCTCCGCACGGACCTGCGCCTTGGTCGAGTCACCGAGCGGGAAGATCGACCGGTCGAGCTGCTCGCGGGTGAGCACGGCCAGCACGTACGACTGGTCCTTGGCCAGGTCGACGCTGCGCCGCAGCAGCCCGTCCGCGCCGAGGCGGGCGTGGTGCCCGGTCACCACCGCGTCGAAGCCCAGGGCCACCGCCCGGTCCAGCACCGCCGCAAACTTGATCTTCTCGTTGCAGCGCAGGCAGGGGTTCGGCGTACGGCCGGCGGCGTACTCGGCGACGAAGTCGTCGACCACGTCCTCGTGGAAGCGGTCGGCCATGTCCCACACGTAGAACGGGATGCCGATCACGTCGGCCGCCCGCCGGGCGTCCCGGGAATCCTCCAGGGTGCAGCAGCCGCGCGCCCCGGTCCGATAGGTCTGTGGGTTGCGGGCCAGCGCCAGGTGCACGCCGGTCACGTCGTGCCCGGCCGCCACCGCCCGCGCCGCCGCCACGGCCGAGTCAACCCCACCCGACATCGCCGCCAGAACCCTCACCGACCCACTCCCTTTCCCCGTCCCCACGACAACCCTATCCACCAGCCCCGAAAACCCCGCCACCCCACGAACCCCAGCCGCCCACCCGCGTCGATCATGGAGTTGTGGTGCCCGAAATCGACCGGTGAGCACCTTTCGCCACCCACCACAACTCCATGATCGACGCGGAGAGGGGCGGGGGCGGGGCGGGGATGGGGCCCGGGTCAGCGGGGGGTGCGGAGGGCGGCGGCCCGGCGGGCTCGGTCGACTGCTGCCGGGAGGGCCGCGATGAGGGCGTCGATGTCGGCCTGGGTGCTGGTGTGGCCCAGGGTGAAGCGCAGGGAGGAGCGGGCGCGGTCGTCGTCGGCGCCCATCGCGAGCAGCACGTGTGAGGGCTGGGCCACGCCGGCCGAGCAGGCGGAGCCGGTCGAGCAGGCGATCCCCTGCGCGTCGAGCAGGAGCAGCAGCGCGTCGCCCTCGCAGCCGGGGAAGGAGAAGTGCGCGTTGCCGGGCAACCGGTCGGTCGGGTCACCGTTGTAGACCACCTCGGGCACCGCCTGACGAACCCGCTCGATCAGGTCGTCGCGGAGCGCGGCCACCCGGGCCGCGTACTCCTGCTGGCCCTTCACGGCCGCCTCCACGGCGACCGCGAAGGCCACGATGCCGGCGGTGTCCAGGGTGCCGGAGCGGACGTCGCGTTCCTGGCCGCCGCCGTGCAGCAGCGGCGTGGCCGGCACGTCCCGGGCGAGCAGCAGCGCGCCCACCCCGGTCGGGCCGCCCAACTTGTGCCCGGTGACGGTCAGCGCGGCGACCCCGCTGGCGGCGAAGTCGACGGGCACCTGACCGACCGCCTGGATGGCGTCGGTGTGGAAGGGCACCCCGTGTTCGGCGGCGACGGCGGCCAGCTCGGCCACCGGCTGGACGGTGCCCACCTCGTTGTTCGCCCACATGGCGGTGACCACGGCCACCTGGTCGGCGTGCGCGGCCAACTCGGCGCGCAGAGCCTGCGGGTCGAGCCGACCGCAGGCGTCCACCGGCAGCCAGCCGACGTCGGCGCCCTCGTGCTGGGCCAGCCAGTCGACCGCGTCCAGCACGGCGTGGTGCTCGACGGCGCTGGAGACCACCCGACGGCGGTCGGGCTTGGCTGCCCGGCGGGCCCAGAAGATGCCCTTGACCGCGAGGTTGTCGCTCTCCGTGCCACCACCCGTGAAGATCACCTCAGAGGGCCGGGCGCCCAGCACCGCGGCCACCTGCTCGCGTGACTCTTCGACCCGGCGGCGGGCACGGCGGCCCGCCGCGTGCAGGGAGGACGCGTTGCCGACCTCGCGGGCGGTAGCGACGTACGCCTCCAGTGCCTCGTCGAGCATCGGAGTCGTCGCCGCGTGATCCAGGTAAGCCATCGCCGTTCAGCGTACGGCCGACACCTTGGGGACCGGATGCCGGAGGGGGACCGCACGCAACGGCCGGGGTGGAACTCCACCCCGGCCCGATGCGCACGGGCCGGTCAGGCGGGCACCGCGGTGACGACGATGTTGTCGCGGTACTTGCGCGCCTTGGCGTCGAACGGCCCACCACAGGTGATCAGGGTCAGCCGCGGCTTGCCGTCGCGGGCGAAGTACCGGTCCAGCGGGATCTTGGTCTTGGCGTACTCCTCCCGGGCGACGACCCGGTAGCGGTGAGCCTCGCCGTCGCTGCCGGTCGCGGTCAACGTGTCACCCTGGTCCAGCTCACGCAGCCGGTAAAAAGCCCCCTTGCCCTGTTTGGCGCTGTCCACGTGACCGGCGATGACCACCGAGCCGGCAGCCGCCTCCAGGCCGGGGCCGTAGCGGTACCAGCCGATCTGGTCGACGCTCGGCGGCACCTCGAACTCGTTGGTCCGCTCGTTGATGCCGACCGCGTTGACGGTGGCGGTGACGTCGATCTCCGGGATCAGCAGCCGTACCGGTGGGATGGTCTTCGGGCCGGCGGGCAGCTCACCCGCGGTCACCGACACCGACGGCGCGCCGGCGGCGGTCGGTGCGGGGCTGGCCAGCGTGCTCGCCTCCTCGGCCCCCACCGTCCCGGCCGGCTGGTTGGCGCACGCCACCAGGGCGGCGACGGTGAGCGCGGCAACGCCGGCGGCCAGGGCCGCCAGCGCGCCGCGGTTGCGCACCGTCACTTGCGGCCGGTCCGTGCGGTCGCCATCCGCACCCCACCACCAAGCAGCAGGAGTACGCCGGCACCGGTGAGCACGTACCACCAGGTGTCCACGCCCGTGCCGGCCTGGCCACCGTCACCGCTGGGCACGCCGCCCGGGGCGGAGTGCAGGCCGGTGATGGTCTGGGCCACCACGTCGAGGGTCTTGCCCTCGGCGGAGCCGATCGCGTAGACGATCGTGGCGGTGCCCTCCCTGAGGTTGAGGTCCGCCGGGCCGATGGCCACGGTGTCGGTGCCGGCCAGCACCACGTCCGCCTTCACGTTGCCCGCGTCGACGTCGCCCTTGGCCTCGTTCGGGTTGGTGAGGTCCTCGAAGACCGGGGTGCCGCCGGCGCGGACGTCGACCGCCGGGGCGGCGGCGGTGTGCCGGACGATCAGCCGGGCCTTGCCGGCGTCGACCTTCGAGACGTCGTTCACGAACGGGGTGATCTTCGGCTGGCCGGCGGCGTCGAGGTGGGCCGCGATGCTGATGTTCGCGCCGCCCGGCACCGCGGCGTTGTCGACCTTGAGGATCGCGCTGCCGATCGGCTCGCCCGGCTTGGTGAGCGCGATGTCGTAGTCGCCCTCCTCCAGGTTCAACGGGCCGGCGACGTCGCCGGGCTTGAAGTTGTCCAGCGTCTTCTTGCCGTTGACGTAGACGTCGACCGGGATGTCCGGGATGCCGTGCACGACGGAGACCTTCGACGTGGCGGCGTACGCGGGTCCGGCGGTGAACGCGCCGACGCCGGCGAAGGCCAGCGCGGCGACCGCGCCGCCCGCGGCGACCCGACGGAAGTACGAGAGCTGCATGTCTGCCTCCTGCTAGTTGGTGCTGATTCGTCAGGCCTGGCTTGCAGAACGGGTTACGCCGGCTCTCGGACGGGTGGATGCGCCCCGCAGGCAGTTTTCTTTTCCGGCCCCACCCGCATCCGGAACAGGGTCGGGGAACGAAGAGCTGGTGAGATGACATCGACCGGGGAAGTGGGGCGGAGACTGTGGCGGCTACAGTCGGGCATGCCCCATCGAAGGCGAGCCGCCCGATGACGGCGCTACGACAGGAACCGGACCCTCCGGTGGACGACCTCGACCGCAGGTTCCGCGACGGCGACGACGTGGCGCTCCGCGAGGCGTACGACCGCTACGGTCGTGCCGTGCTCCACCTGGCCACGTCCATGCTGGCGAACCGCAGCGACGCCGAGGACGTCACCCAGGCCACGTTCGTCGCCGCCTGGCTGGGTCGCGACACGTTCGACCCGGCCAAGGGGTCGCTGATCGGTTGGCTGCTCGGCATCGGCCGGCGGAAGGTGATCGACCGGATGCGCGCCTCGGCCCGCGAGACCCGGGTGGTGGAGACGGTCCGGCAGCTGCCCGAGCCGGCGCCGACCGGCCCGGACCCGGACCGCGTGGTGGACCGGTTGGTGATCGCCGACGAGCTGGCCCGCCTCCCGGACGATCAGCGGCGGATGCTGGAGTTGGCCTTCTACGACGACCTGACACACCAGCAGATAGCCACGGTGACCGGCGTGCCGTTGGGCACCGTGAAGAGTCACATCCGATGCGGCATGGCGAGCTTGAAACGCAGATGGGAGGTGGACGGTGCAGCACCTGGACCACGACCGGCTGGTATTTCTGGCGCTCGGTGAGAGCGAGGCGGACAACGGGGAGAGCACCCACCTCGGCACCTGCGCGCTCTGCCGGGCGGAGGTGGCGACCCTCCAGCAGGTGGCGGGGCTCGGCACCGAGACGCAGGGCCTGGCCGACCTGCCCGACCCCCCGGAGCACGTCTGGCAGGGCATCGAAGCCCAGGTCAGGGCCGCGGAGGCCGGGCCGGCACGGGCCGAGACCCGGCGGCAGCAGATCCCCGGGCAGGGCCTTGCCGCCACTGCCGAGCAGACCGCCGGCATGACGGCCGGGCGGCCCGCTGGCACGACGGACGAGCAGGTCAGCGGCGTGACGGCCGAGCCGACGGTGACCCGGTTGGATTCGGCGCGCCGGTCCCGTCGGGGCTCTGGCTGGTCGCGCTGGGTGGCCACCGCGGTGACCGCGGCCGCCGCCGCGGCGGTCGGCGTGGTGGGCACCGTCTCGGTGCTCCGACCGGACGACCCGACGCCCACCCCGACGCCGGTGGTGGTGGCGAGCGCGCCGCTGGCGGCGTACGGGGCGACACCGCCGGCGGCCAAGGGCAACGCCCGAGTTTTCCAGGATGGCCAACTACATCTGCATGTGGCGAATCTCCCGCGCGTCCCGGGGTACTACGAGGTCTGGCTCATCAATCCGACGACGATGGAGATGTTCTCGGTCGGCACCCTCGGGGGCGGCCCGGACGCCCTGCTACCCCTGCCCCCGAATGTCGACCTCAAGAGCTACTCGGTGGTTGACGTTTCCGCCGAGCGGTACGACAACAACACCCGCCACTCCGGCGACAGCCTGTTGAGGGGCTCTCTGACGGGCTGATCGGCGGGCCGGCTCAGCTCCCCGGCTCGCCGATCAGCTCCCCACATGGCAGTGGCCGCCCGTGCAGACGGGCGGCCACTGTCGTGTCGCAGGGTCACTTACGCTTGCGGATCTCCTCGGCGGCCTGCGGGACGATCTTGAACAGGTCGCCCACCACCCCGAAGTCGGCCAGCTCGAAGATGGGCGCCTCGCCGTCCTTGTTGACCGCGACGATGGTCTTCGAGGTCTGCATACCGGCCCGGTGCTGGATGGCACCGGAGATGCCGAGGGCGACGTAGAGCTGCGGGGAGACCGTCTTGCCGGTCTGGCCCACCTGGAACTGGTGCGGGTAGAAACCGGAGTCGACGGCCGCCCGGGACGCGCCCACGGCGCCGCCGAGCAGGTCGGCCAGCTCCTCGACCAGCTTGAAGTTGTCGGCGTTGCCGACGCCCCGGCCGCCGGAGACGACCACGCCGGCCTCGGTCAGCTCGGGACGGGAGCCCTTCTGCTCGGCGACCCGCTCGACGACCTTGGCCAGCTTGTCGGTGTCGGTGACCGACACGCTGAGCTGCTCGATCGCCGGGGTGGCCGCCGCCGGGGCGGGGGTGACCGAGTTGGGCCGGACGGTGACCAGCGGCAGGCCCTTGGTGACCTTGGACTTGACGATGGTGGAGCCGGCGAAGGCGACCTGGGTCGCGGTGCCGTCGGCGTCCAGGCCGACCACGTCGGTCAGGATGCCGTTGTCGAGCTTGACGGCGAGCCGGGCGGCGATCTCCTTGCCCTCCTGGGCCGACGCCAGCAGCACGGCGGCCGGCTGCACCCGCTTGACCAACTCGGCCAGCACGGTCGCCTTGGGAGCCACCAGGTAGCCGTCGATCTCGTCACCCTCGGCGGCGTAGATCTTCTCCGCGCCGTACTCGCCCAGCTTGCCGCTCAGCGCCTCGGCGGCGCCAGCGCCACCGAGCACCACCGCGCTCGGAGTGCCCAGCTCGCGCGCGAGGGTGAGCATTTCCAGGGTGACCTTCTTGACGCCGAATTCCTTGGTGGCTTCGACGACGACGAGAACCTCAGACATGTCAGAACCCCCCTCTCACACGAACTTCTCGGTGGCGAGGAACTCGACCAGCTTGACGCCGCCCTCGCCCTCATCAGTGATCTTGGCGCCGCCGGAGCGCGGGGGGCGCTTGGTGTGCTCGACGACGGCGCTGGTGGCGCCGTCGAAGCCCACCTCGTCGGGCGCGACGCCGAGGTCGGCCAGCGCGAGCGTCTGCACCGGCTTCTTCTTGGCGGCCATGATGCCCTTGAAGGAGGGGTAGCGCGGCTCGTTGATCGTGTCCCAGACGGAGACCACGGCCGGGGTGGAGGCGGTGACCACCTCGTAGCCCTCCTCGGTCTGCCGCTCGACGGTCAGCGTCGCGCCGTCGACGGTGAGCTTGCGGGCGCCGGTGAGCGCCGCGACGCCGAGTCGCTCGGCGATCATGTGGGGCATGACCTGGACCCGGCCGTCGGTGGACTCCGCACCGCAGATGACCAGGTCGGCGCCGAGCTGACCGAGCGCGGCGGCGAGCACCTTCGAGGTGGCGACGGCGCACGAGCCGTGCAGGGCGTCGTCCAGCACGTGCACGGCCTTGTCCGGGCCCATGGAGAGCGCCTTGCGGATCGACTCGGTCGCCCGGTCCGGACCCATGGTCAGGATGGTGACCTCGCCGCCGTGGGCCTCCTTGATCTTCAGGGCCTCCTCGATGGCGTACTCGTCCATCTCGTTGATCACGTTGTTCGCCGAACCGCGGTCGACGGTGTTGTCGTCATTGCGCAGGTTGCGGTCCGCGCCCGAATCAGGCACCTGCTTGACGAGTACGACGATGTTCATCGCGCTTCGACGACCCTCCTGTGTGGTGTTGCGATTCGCTCGCCCGGTCTGGGGCGCAGCGTCGCGCGTCGGTCGACGCCAGGTCAACCGCGGGCGGTTGTGCAGTTGCCCACGGCGCAATGTTACCTGCCAGTAGGTTGCGCTCCCGCAGCACTCAGGGTGACACAGCTCACCGACGCGCGGCCGGTCAGGCCGGCTCGGCCAGCGCGACCCGGATCTGGTCGATGGCCGCCGCCTCGGCGGGCGCCACCCCGTCGTGCGCCCGGGCCACCTGGTCCGCCGCGGCCAACACCAGTTCCCGGTACGCGTCCACGTCACGCGGGGACTTCTCGCGCAGGATCCGCACCGCCCGCCCCAGCGCCGGCAGCACCACCGACTCGATCTCCAGCTGCGAGTCCCGGGGAAGTCGCGGCAGCGGGCCGGTGGTCAGCGCCTCCTTGACCGTGCCACTGGCGTCGGCCAGCGCGCCGGACGCGGCGATGCTCTCCCGGATCACCCCCAGGACTCCCGGGTCGGCGTTGGAGACCAGGAAGACAGCGCCGAAGGCACCGGTCTTGAGGGTCAGCCGCTCCTCGTCCGTCAACCGCTGCTCCATGATCACGGAGTGTAGACGTACGGGGTGGTGGTGGTGATCGGGACGAGGCCGAGTCGCTCCAGGATCGGCCGACTGTCCTCGGACGCGTCGACCTGCAACAGCGTCCGGCCCCGCTGGTCGGCCAGCCGGGCCCGGTAGGTGACCAGCGCCCGGTAGATGCCCTTGCGACGCCACTGCGGCAGGGTGGAGCCACCCCAGAGGGTGGCGAACCCGGTGTTCGCCGGGAAGCGCACCCAGCCGGCGCTCACCACCGTGCCGTCCGCCTCGGCCACCACCACGGTGATCGAGTGCGGGTCGGCGTCGATCTCCTTGGCCAGGCCCCACACCAGGTGCGAGCGGTCCTCCTGCCAGACCTCCTCCTCCATGGCGGCGATCCGTTCCAGGTCCTCCCGGGAGGTCACCTCACGCAGGCGTACCCCCTCGGGGGCGACCGGCAGCGCGGCGGCCAGCGGCGCGACCGGGCCGACCACGACGGTCTCCCGGTCCTCCGGCACGAACCCGGCCGCACGCAGGCGGTCTGCCAGGTCCGCCGGTTCGTCGTGCTCGTTGAGCTTCCACTCGACCGACTGGCCGCGCTCGCGGAACAGCGCCACCTGCCGGGCGATCAGCTCGTCCAGCGCGTCGCCGGTCAACCTGCCCAGGTCGCGGTAGGTGAGGAAGCCTCCGGAGTCGAGCCCGAGGATCCGGACCAACGGCCCGTCCCGCTCCACCGTGACCCCGGCCGGAACCGGGTCGGGGATCTCCGGACGGAGTTGGTTGTCGTAGGCGGTCCGCAGAGTCTGTACGTCGAGATCAGTCACCGGCCCAGGCTAAGCGGGATGGGAAATGGATAATCTCCCACTGTGTGGGAGGCGATCAGGCGGTGGTTCGACCCGGCGGAGCGGGGCTCGGTCGGTGAAACACCGGACTACCGCTTCTCCCTGGCCAACGAACGGACCTTCCTCGCCTGGCTGCGCACCGGGTTGGCGCTGGTCGGAGGCGGGTTGGCCGCCGCGCAGTTCCTGCCACCCCTGCCGATGAGCCACCTGCGTGAGGTGATCGCGGTGGCGTTGCTGCTGCTCGGCGCGGCGGTCGCGATCCGCGCGGTGGACCACTGGGCGCGTACCGAACGGGCCATCCGGCTCGGTCAGGAGCTGCCCGCGTCCCGGTTCCCCGCCATCCTGGCGCTCGCCGTCGGCGTCGGCGCGTTGCTGCTGGTGGTCGCCGTCCTGCTGCGGGCGATCGGCGGGCGGTGAGCACCGGACGCGACCCGGGGCTGCAACCGGAGCGGACCCGGCTGGCCTGGCGGCGCACCCTGCTCACGGTGACCGTGGTGACCGTGCTCGCCGTCCGGCTGGCGTCGACGGGCGACCCGTCCGGTGCGCTGCTCGCCGGCGGCACCGTGCTGGTGTGGGGTGCCCTGCTGGTGCTCTGCTGGCCCCGTGGCAGCGGCACCGGTCCGGCCCGCACCGGCGGCCGGACACTGCCCCTGGTCACGGTGGGCACGGTGGTGCTGGCGCTACTGGGAGTGCTGCTGGTCCTGCGCGGACTGTGGTGACGCGCGCCGGTGCGCCATGATGGGTGGATGGCCCGGCTTGGCGTACTCCTCTTCCTGGTGCAGATTGTCCTCGCCGTCTGCGCGCTGATCAGCTGCCTCTCCGCCGAGGAGGGCAAGATCCGTGCCCTTCCGCGGATCGCCTGGGTGCTGATCATCCTGTTCTTCCCGCTGGTCGGCTCGATCGCCTGGTTCATCGTCGGCCGGGAGCCCAGCCCCGCCGCCGGCAAGGGCTGGCCGGGCGGCATCGGCGGCGGCGAGCGGCAGCGCCCCCGGCCGGTGGCCCCCGACGACGACCCGGAGTTCCTGCGCTCCGTCGGGGAACGCGCCCAGCAGCAGGACCAGGAGCTCTTCCGGCGCTGGGAGGAAGACCTGCGGCGGCGCGAGGACGACCTGCGCCGACGCGACGGCGAGCCGCCGCGCGAGGGTGACCGACCCGAGGTGTGAGCGCGCCGCCGCCGGCGCAGGGCGACGGCGGCGGCGGGTACGACTCAGGCCAGGTTCGACGACCGGGGGTACGCGTCGGTCGGGTCGGTGAGCACGTTCACCAGGTACGGCACTCCGGAGTCGAACGCCCGCTGGAGCGCCGGGCCCAGGTCGGCCGCCTTGGCGACCGTCTCCCCCGCACCGCCGAGCGCGCTGACCACCGTGTCGTACCGCAGCTCCGGCTGGAGGTCGGCGGCCACGTCGTAGCCGTACATGGCCCGCATCGGGTGCTTCTCCAGCCCCCAGATGCCGTTGTTTCCGACGACGATCACCACCGGCAGCTTCTGGCGGACCAGCGACTCGACGTCCATCAGCGAGAAGCCGGCCGCGCCGTCGCCCATCAGCACACAGATCTGCCGGTCCGGGTGACTGACCCGGGCGCCCATCGCGTAACCCATGCCGGTGCCCAGGCAGCCGTACGGGCCCGGGTCCAGCCAGGTGCCGGGCTGGGCCGGCTCCAGGTACCGCCCGGCGTACGACACGAAGTCACCGCCGTCGCCGATGGTGATCGCGTCCGGGGCGAGCACCCGACGCAGCTCGCCGTAGATCCGGGCCGGCCGGATCGGGTCGGTCTCGGCGGCCATCTCCGCGGCGTCGCGAGCCTTCGCGGCGTCCTCGGCCACGCGCAGGTCGGCGATCCAGTCGGCGTGGTCGGCCCGGTCACCCGAGTGGTCGGCCAGCGCGGAGAGGATCAGGCGCAGGTCGCCGGCGGGGGCGGCGGCCGGCTGCACGTGCGTGGCCCGCTGGCTGGGGGCGTCGACGATGTGCACCACCTTGGCGTCACCGAAGTCACCGAAGCTGAGCCGGAAGTCCAACGGGGTGCCCACCACCACGACCACGTCGGCGCCGGAGAGCGCGGCCCGGCGGGCCTTGGCGAACGCGAGCGGGTGCTCCGGCGGCAGCGAGCCGCGACCCATGCCGTTGGTGAAGACCGGCACCTGCAACGCCTCGGCAGCCTCGCGCAGGGCGGCGACCGCGTCGCCCGCGTACACGTCGGAGCCGGCGATGATGACCGGTCGCTGGGCCCCGGCGATGAGCAGCGCGGCGCGGCCGACCTCGTCCGGGTCCGGTGCGATCGGGTCGACACCGGTCACGGTGGGCAGCTCGGCCTCGGCGACCGAGAAGACCGTCTCCAGCGGAAAGTCGAGGAAGGCCGGGCCACGGTGCGGGGTGAGCGCGGCGTGCAGCGCCGCACCGACCGCGCGCGGGATGTCATCGGTGCTGAACACCGTCTCGGCGTGCTTGGTGACCGGGGCGACCAGCGGCAGGTGGTCCATCTCCTGCAGACTGCCGGAGCCCCAGCGGAACGCGGGCGCCCGGCCCCCGAGCACCAGCACCGGCGAGGCGTTGAAGAACGCGCTGGTCATGCCGGAGATGCCGTTGGTGACACCGGGCCCGGCGGTGAGCACGGCGAGGCCGGGGCGGCGCTGGAGCTTGGCCACCGCCTCGGCGGCGAAGACCGCGGACTGCTCGTGCCGGACGTCGTAGATCGGAAAGTCGGTCTTGTACGCGGCGTCGTAGAGCGGGAAGACGTGCCCGCCGGACAGCGTGAACATCTCCCGTACGCCGTGCGCGCGTAGTGCCGCGAGCGCCAACTCGCCGCCGTGACCCTCGATCCGCTCCGTCATCGCCGCTCCTTCTCGTCGCTCATGACCGAAGCCACACGCTACTGGCCGGTAGGCACAATGTGAACAATCCTCGGCCCGCCGTCGGGGCCGGCAGCGCGAACCGCCAGCCCCACCCGGTCAACGGCCGGTGAAACCCGGCTTGCGCTTCTCGACGAAGGCCGCCATGCCCTCCCGCCGGTCGTCGGTGGCGAACAGCGCCGCGAAGAGCTGACTCTCCCAGGCCAGACCAGAGTTCAGATCCATGTCCAGGCCGCCGTCGACCGCCAGCTTCGCCGCGCGCAGCGCCTGCACCGGCCCGGTCAGGTACGGAGTGATCAGCGCGACGGCCGCGTCGTACACCTCGGCGGCCGGGGCGACCCGGTCGGCCAGGCCGATCCGCAGCGCCTCCTGCGCGTCCACCATCCGCCCCGACATGATCAGGTCCTTTGCGCGGGCCGGGCCGACCAGGCGGGCCAGCCGCTGGGTGCCGCCCGCACCCGGGATGATGCCCAGCTTGATCTCCGGCTGACCGAGCTTGGCGTCCTCGGCGACCACCCGCCAGTCACAGGCCAGCGCCAACTCACAGCCACCACCGAGGGCGTACCCGGTGATCGCGGCGACCACCGGCTTGGGGATCCGGGCGATCGCGCCGAGCGCGCTGGACAGGTTCGCGGCCCGGTCGGCCATGTCCACGTAGGACATCTCGGCCATCTGCTTGATGTCGGCGCCGGCGGCGAAGACCTTCTCCCCGCCGTACACGATGACGGCGCGGACCTCGGGATCGGCGGTGGCCGCCGTGGCGGCGGCGCGCAACTCCTCCTGCACCTGGGTGTTGAGCGCGTTCATCGGCGGCCGCTCCAGCCGGATCGTGCCGATGCCGTCCTTGGTCTCCAGCCGAACGAACTCGCCCACGCTGCCCTCACTTCCTCGTCGAAGTCGCGTGCCAACCTTACGACCCGGCTCGTTTGGGTAAGTAGTGTGGTGTCAGCCCCATGGGCGGGAGTCCAGCCATGATCACGTATTACGACGACAGATCGGTGCAGGTCACCTCCACCACCGTCCGTGTCGACGGTCGCAGCTACGCGCTGTCCGACATCACCATGATCTGGCACCGCCGGGGCACTCGTTCCTGGCGCGTGCTGGTGGGGCGGGGTGCGATCGGCGCCGCCCTCGCGGGCCCGCTGGTCGCGGCGGTGCTCGGCATCGGCGTGGCCGTCTGGCTGCACCGCTCACCCACCGTGACGATCGCGATCGTCGGCGCGTCGGTGCTGGTCGGGTTGGCCGTCGGGCCGGTCGCCGACTTCCTCTTCGAACACCTGGACCGCTCGTACGCCCGGGGCAGCCGCCAACTGGAGATCTGGGCCCGTTGGCGCGGCCAACCGGTGCGTCTACTGCGCACCGGTGACGCGCTGCGTTTCGGGCAGATCTACCGGGCGGTGCAACGCGCGGTCGAGCACAGCCAACCGGCCCGCCCCGTCACGCGCCGCTAGCCGCCGCAGATCTTGGACAGTTTCCGTTAGCCGCTAACGGAAACTGTCCAAGATTGCCGAGGCGAGGGTTGCCTGGCGGTGGTTAGGCTTAGTGATGACCCTCTATTACCGGGACGACGCGGTGCAGGTGACCTCCGAGTCGATCCGGGCGGGCGGTCACGTGATCGCCCTGTCCGACGTGACGTTCGTCTGGCACGCGCGGGGGCAGAAGACCCTCGCCGTACGCGGCCGGGTGCTGGGTCGCGGTGTCCTGGTCCTGCTGCTCTCGCTGCCGCCGCTGGTCGCCGTGGTCTGCGTGCTGTCACTGGCCTGGTCGGCACAGGACCGGGGTAACTGGCAGTTGGCGCTGATCATTCTCGCCGCCTGCGCGGTGGGTGCGCTGGCCCTGGCACCGTTTCTGGAGATCCCGCTCGGTTGGCTGGACCGCTCCTACGAGCGTGGCAGCCACGTGCACGAGCTGTGGGTGCAACACCACGGCCGGGAGGATCTGCTGGTGCGCACCCCGGACGCGCTACGGTTCGGGCAGATCTACCGGGCCGTGCAGCGTGCCGTCGAACAGCAGGGGGACCATCGATGAGCAACCGCCGCGGCGAGGCCGTCGCGCTGGCCGGGCTGCTCGCCGCGGCCGGCATCACCCATCTGGTACGCCCCGGTGTCTACGACCCGATCGTGCCGCGCGCGTTGCCCGGCCCGGCCCGTTTCTGGACGTACGCCAGCGGCCTCGCCGAGCTGGCCGTGGCGGCGGCGGTGGCCCATCCGTCCACCCGGGCGGCCGGCGGTCGGGCGGCCGCCGCACTCTTCGTCGCCGTCCTGCCGGCGAACGTGAAGATGGCGGTGGACTGGCGGCACCGGCGCCCCACGAAGAGGGCCATCGCGTACGGACGGGTGCCCTTGCAGGTGCCGCTGGTCTGGTGGGCGCTGCGGGTCGCCCGCGCCGACACCGCCGGTCGACGGTCACGCTGACCGGCGCCGTCGGGCGGTTGTGGCACGGCCGACGCACACTTGATCCCATGGCCATTCCCCTGCCCACCCCGACCGCCGTGGTCGGCCTGACCCGCTCCGCTCTCGACCAGGCGCTCGGCTCGGCCGCCTCGATGGCAGCCGTGCCCGCCCGCGCGTTCGCCGTGCTGGACGGGGTGGAGGCGCTGCTGGCCCGGATCAACGGCGTGGTCGACCGGATCGAGACGACCCTGGAGCGGACCGACCAGGTGCTCGCCGACGCCGAGACGGCGGTCCGCGAGGTGGCCGTCATCAGCGCCGCCGCGACCACCGCCATCGACACCGCCACCGAGGTGGCCACCGCCGCCGCCGTGGTGGTCGCCGAGGCCGACCGGGTCTCCCGGGCGGCGAGCACGGTGGTCGCCGAGGCCGACCGGGTCGCGAGCCGCGCCGCCGCCACCGTCGGGACCGCGACGGAGGCCGCCGCCACGGCGGCCGAACTGCTGGCGGCGTACGAGCCGGCGCTGCGCCGGGCCGCTCCCATGGCCGGGAAATTCGTCGAGGAGTTGAGCCACGAGGAGATCAGCGCGGCGATCCACCTGATCGACGAGTTGCCGAAGCTCAAGGAACACCTGACGGCGGACATCCTGCCGATCCTGGCCACGCTGGACCGGGTCGGGCCCGACCTGCACGACCTGCTCGACGTGACCCGCGACCTCAAGCTCGCCGTGGCCGGCATCCCCGGGCTGGGCATGCTGCGTCGACGCGGCGAGAAGCTCGCCGAGGAGCCCGTCGGCTGAGCCCTCGTCCGCCTGCGTCGTGTCTCAGCAGTCGCAGGTGATCGTCGTGGTGGGCGCGGTGAGGTCGTCGACCGGTCGCCGGGTCAACCCGGCCTCCGTCACCACCGGCAGCCCCTCCCGCGCCCAGTACTCGAACCCGCCGAGCATCTCCTTCACCGGATGACCGAGCCGGGCGAACTCCAGCGCGGCCCGGGTCGCGCCGTTGCACCCCGGACCCCAGCAGTAGGTCACCACCGCCGAGCCCGGCGGGATCAGGTCCGCCGCCCGGGTCGCGATCTCGGCGGTGGGCAGGTGCACCGCGCCGGGGAGGTGCCCCTGCGCCCAGGCGGCCGCGCCCCGGGAGTCGACGACCACCAGACCCGGGGTACGGGCCGACAGGTCGGCCTGCACGTCACTGACGTCGGTCTCGACGCTGAGCCGAGTGCGGAAGTAGGCGGCGGCGGTGGCCGGATCGGCCGGCGGAACGGCGAAGGTGAAGGTCATGCACCGATCCTCGCCAGGTTGCCACTTCCGGACGAGTGGCGGGAACGACGTCCTGCGCTAACATCCCGCCATGCCGATACCGGCCACCACCACCGGCCCGCGCCCGCTGCCGGCGCCCCGCCGACCGGCGGCCGCGCACCGGGTGGCCGTGCTCGCGTACCCGGGGATGTCGGTGTTCGAGACCGGCATCGTCACCGAGGTGTTCGGGCTGGCCCGGCCCGAGTTCGACGTCGACTGGTACGACCTGGTGCTCTGCGCCGAGCAGCCGGGGCCGGTGCCGGTGGTCGGCGGAGCCAGCCTGCACACCCCGTACGGTCTGGTCGAGCTGGCGGCGGCGCGGACGGTGATCGTGCCCGGCGTGCCGGACGTGACCGCGGACCCGTCGCCGGAGCTGATCACCGCGCTCCGCCGGGCGCACCGGCGCGGCGCCCGGATCATGTCGATCTGCTCGGGCGCGTTCGCGCTGGCCGGTGCGGGGCTGCTGGACGGCCGACGGGCCACCACCCACTGGCGGTACGCGGAGCTGCTGGCGCGGCGCTACCCGCGGGTCGAGGTGGACCCGGACGTGCTCTACCTCGATGACGGTGACCTGCTGACCAGTGCCGGCAGCGCGGCCGGGTTGGACCTCTGCGTGCACGTGATCCGGCGTGACCACGGCGCGGCGATCGCCAACGCGGTGGCCCGACGGCTGGTGATCCCGCCGCACCGCGACGGCGGGCAGGCCCAGTTCGTCGAGGCGCCGGTGCCCGCCGACCCGGACGACGACCGGATCGCGGGCAGCATCGACTGGGCGCTCGCCCATCTCGCCGAGCCGCTGAGCGTGGCCCAGCTCGCCGGGCGGGCGCACATGTCGTCCCGCACCTACCTGCGGCACTTCGCCCGGGCCACCGGGACCAGCCCGATCCGTTGGCTGATCGACCAGCGGATCCGCGCCAGCCTGACGCTGCTCGAGGAGACCGACGCCCCGGTCGAGCAGGTCGCCCGCACGGTGGGCTTCGACACACCGGTCACCTATCGGCACCACTTCGGCCGGGTCATGCTGACCTCACCGTCGGCGTACCGCCGGGCCTTCCGCACCGGCGCGGGCCAGCGGGCGTAACCCGCCGACGCGCTCGGGCCGGCCCCACGCGCGAGCCAGACCGGCCCGGCGCGGCACGCGCTCAGGCCGGTACGTACAGCTCGTCGATCTCGGCGCGTCGCGGTAGCGCCACCGACGCGCCGAGCTTGCGGACGCAGGCAGCGCCGGCCGCCGATGCCCAGCGCACCGCGTCGACCACGTCGCGCCCCTCACCCCACCCGACGGCCAGCGCGGCGGTGAACGCGTCACCGGCGGCGGTGGAGTCGACCACGTCGACAGGTACAGCCGGCACGTGCACCTCGGTGCCGTCCCGGTCGACGTACCAGGCGCCCTCACCGCCGAGGGTGAGCACGGCCCGGGGGGTCAGGTCGAGCAGCGCGCGGGGCTCCTCCCGACCTCGGCCGGCGAGTGCCTGCGCCTCGCCCTCGTTGACGACCAGCAGGTCCACGGCGGCGAGCAGCTCGGGCGGGAGGTCCCGCGCCGGCGCGGCGTTCAGGATGACCCTGGTGCCGGCGTCGCGGGCGGCCACCGCGGCGGCGGTCACGGTCTGCACCGGGATCTCCAGTTGGGCGACCAGGACGTCCGCCGCACGCACCGTGGCCAACTCCTCCTCGGTGAGGCCGACCAGGGCGTCGTTGGCGCCGGGGGTGACCACGATGGCGTTCTCCCCCTGGGCGTTGACCATCACCAGCGCCACCCCGGACGCGCCGTAGACCACGCGCAGCTGACTGGTGTCCACGCCGGCCGCCGTGATGCGGGCCTTGAGGGTGACGCCGAAGGCGTCCGAGCCGATCGCGCCGAGGAAGGCGCAGGAGGCGCCGGCTCGGACCGCGGCCACGGCCTGGTTGGCGCCCTTGCCCCCGGGCACCATCACGAAATCGGTGCCGAGCATGGTCTCGCCCTGTCGCGGCAGCGCGGGTGCCATCGCGACCAGATCCATGTTGGCGCTGCCCACCACGGCGACCCGGGTCTGCGGCACGGCCGTCTCCGTCTCTCCGGCGCTCAGGCGGCGCGAGCCGTGAAGCGGTCGCCCGACCGCTCGACCACAAGTGGCAGCCCGAAGGTCTTGGAGAGGTTGTCACCGGTCAGCGTCTCGGCGAGCAGACCCTGGGCGACCACCCCACCCTCGCGCAACAGCAGCGCGTGGGTGAACCCGGGTGGGATCTCCTCGACGTGGTGGGTGACCAGCACCATCGCCGGGGCGTCCGGGTCGTACGCCAGCTCGGCCAGTCGGGCGACCAGGTCTTCCCGACCGCCCAGGTCGAGCCCGGCGGCGGGCTCGTCGAGCAGCAGCAGCTCCGGGTCGGTCATCAGGGCACGGGCGATCTGCACCCGCTTGCGTTCGCCCTCGGAGAGGGTCCCGTAGCGGCGCTCGGCGAGGCCACCGACGCCGAGTTGACTCAGCAGTGCCCGCGCCCGTGCCTCGTCGCCACGGTCGTAGTTCTCCCGCCAGCGGCCGACCACCGACCAGGCGGCGGTCACCACCACATCGCTGACCCGCTCGTCGGCGGGCAGCCGCTCGGCTATCGCGGCGGTGGTGAGCCCGATCCGGGTACGCAGCTCGTTGACGTCGGTGCGGCCGATCCGTTCGCCGAGCACGTGCGCGACACCCGTGGTGGGGTGCAGCCGGCCGGCGGCGAGGTTGAGCAGCGTGGTCTTACCGGCGCCGTTGGAGCCGAGCACGACCCACCGCTCGTCCAGTTCGACGCGCCAGGTCAGGTCCTGCAGGAGGGCGGTGCCAGAGCGGCGTACGCCGACGCCGTCGAGGCTGACCACCAGATCCGGGTCCACGAGAGCGGCGGCAGGCGCGGCGCCGGCAGCGCCGGGGATCAGGTCACCAGTCACCGCACCATCCAACCACGCAGCGCCGGGGTGCCCCCCATGGGCGGCACCTCGGCCATAGGGTGAAGCGCCGTGTCGTTGATCACCAAGCCCGAAGGACGGCCCATGCCCCGTCGACGTACGGAGCCGCGCCGATGAGCGCGGTCATCGAGATCGAGGGTCTGCGCAAGACCTTCCACAGCATGCGCAGCGGCCGACGGGTTGCGGTGGACGGGTTCGACCTGCTGGTCGAGGAGGGCCAGGTCCACGGTTTCCTGGGGCCCAACGGCTCGGGCAAGACCACCACCCTGCGGGCCCTGCTCGGGCTGGTACGCGCCGACAGCGGCCGGATGAGCGTGCTCGGCGAACCGTCGCCGGAGCTGCTGACCCGGGTGGCCGGCCAGGTCGGCGCCATCGTGGAGAGCCCGCAGTTCTTCGGCAACTTCACCGGCTACCGCACGCTGCGGTTGTTGGCCCGTGCCGGTGGGGTGCCGGTCTCGCGGGTGGATGAGGTGCTGGAGCTGGTGGGCCTGCACGAGCGGGGCGATGACCGGGTGCGGGGTTACTCGCTGGGCATGAAGCAGCGCCTCGCGGTGGCGTCCGCGCTGCTGAAGGACCCGCGGTTGCTCATCCTGGACGAGCCGGCGAACGGGCTTGACCCGGCGGGCATCCGGGAGATGCGGGACCTGATGCGGTCGCTGGCGGCCAGCGGGGTGACCGTGCTGGTGTCCAGTCACATCCTGGGCGAGATCCAGTTGATCTGCGACCACGTCACGATCATCTCCCGGGGTCGGCGGGTCGCGACCGGCCGGGTGGACGAGGTGCTGGCGGGCCATGACCGGCACGAGTTCCTGGTCCGGGTGGCCGAGCCGGAGCGGGCCGTGGAGCTGCTGCACGCGGCCGAGCTGACCGCGGTCGTGGACGGCGGGGCGTTGGTGGTGGGCGGGGTGAGCGATCCGACGGTGGTCAGTCGGGTGCTCGGTGAGCAGGGGCTGTGGGTGGGTGAGCTGACGCCGCTCCGGCCGGATCTGGAGAGCGTCTTCCTGGAGCTGACCGGCGCGTACGAGCATCCGTCAGTGCCTCGGCAGGTCGACGACTCGTCGCTGCCGCAGGGCGAAGCTGTGATCGACCTCGATCGGGGAGTGGACGCGTGAACCTGGTGCGTGCCGAGTTGGAGCGACTGTCCGCGCGTCGCTTCGTGCAGCTCATGGTCGTCCTCCTGGCGTTGGCGTTCGCCGTCACGGCGGCGACCACGATGGCCGGCTCCCACAAGCCGACCGCCATTGAACTGAGTTCGGCGCGGGCGGAGGCCGCCGAGGCGCGGCGCGACCTGGAGGCCACCCACCAGGAGTGCCTGGCCCGCCAGAACGGCACCTTGCCGGCCGACACGGACGAGCTCTTCCCGAACGACTGCTCGGCGATCGACCCGATCCGCCAGGACCGACTGCCGATCCCCGCCGACTTCCTGCCCGGGGTGTTCACCTTCGCCGAGCAGGCCCGGCCGCTGCTGTACTTCCTCATCGCGTTCCTGGTGCTGTTCGGGTTCCTGGTCGGCGCCTCCTACATCGGCGCGGACCTGACCTCGGGCGGCGTGGTGAACCTGCTGCTCTGGCGACCGCGCCGGATGACGGTGCTCTCGGCCAAGTTGGGCACCCTGCTCGGCACGGTGCTGGTCCTGGCCCTGCTGGCGTCGGTGGCCTACCTCGCCACGTTCTGGGTGATCGGTCAGACCGCCGGGTTGCCGGGCCGGCTGGACGGCGAGTTCTGGCGTTCACTCGGCGCGGTGCACGGCCGAGGGCTTCTGCTGGTGTTGCTGTCCTCCGCGTTGGGCTTCGCGATCGCCACGCTGGGCCGGCACACGTCGGCGGCGCTCGGGGCGCTCGCCGCGTACGGGGTGGTCTGGGAGTTGGGCGGCCGGCTGGTCCTGGAGATCGTCGACGCGCCGAAGCCGGACCTGTTCATGGTCTCCAGCCACATCGGAGCATGGCTCAACGGCGGGGCGCGGTTCTACGACGACCAGCTCTGCCGGGGCAGCATCGACGGCCCCTACTGCGAGGGGTTCTACACGGTGACCTGGGTGCCGGCGCTGTTGGTGCTGCTGGCGATCACCGGCGGGTTGACCGCGGCGGCGTTCGCCATGTTCCGTCGTCGCGACCTGATCTGAGGCTTCACCGGGCCGCCCGTCCTGTCATGGGCGGCCCGCCGGACCGGGGCTCGACGGCGCGCGGCAAGAGCTTGCACCCTGCGGACGCTCGGTGAAATATTCCTTCACATGACCGCCGCAGCGGGCTCAGCCGACGGTGGAGCCGAACACCTCGTCGCGCACCGCGTCCAGGGCGGTGCGCAGCGCGCCGTGCAGGATCGGCTCCTCGGTCAACCCGGTCGGCACGACTCGCGGCTGGACCAGGGTGATCGCCGCCACCTCCTGCTGCACCCGGTCGGCCAGCGCCGCGCCACCGGCCTGGCCCACCTCGCCGGCGAGCACGACCAGCGGTGGGTCCAGCACCACGCAGGTGCTGGCCACGCCGAGCGCGAGCCGACGGGCGAGTTCGTCGAGCATCGGGCCGCCGTCGGCACCGGCCGCGACGGCCGCGCGGACCGCCTCGGCGGCGTCGGCGTCCGGGTAGCCGTGCTCGCGGGCCACCGCGCGCACCGAGTCCGCGCCGACCAACTGCTGGAACGCCGGCTTGGCGCGACGGGAGACGTCGCGCGGGATGGGCGCGCCGGGCACCGGCAGGTAGCCGATCTCGCCGGCCGCACCGCTGCTGCCGTGGTGCAACCGCCCGCCCAGCATGATCGCCAGGCCGACGCCGGCACCCACCCAGACCAGCACGAAGTCCGACAGCCCCTGGGCGGCGCCGGACTGCGCCTCGGCCACCGCGGCCAGGTTGACGTCGTTCTCGAAGACCACCGGCGTGTGCAGGTCGTCCCGCAGGGCGGCGAGCAACCCGCTGTGCCAACGCGGCAGGTTGAAGGCGAAGGTGATGTCGCCGGTGCCGGGGTCGACCAGGCCCGGCGTGCCGAGCACGATCCGCCGTACGCTGCTCAGCTGCGCCTGGGCGCTGCTCGCCGCCTGCACCACGGCGTTGTGCACCACGCCCACCGGGTCGTCGGTGTCCCGGGTCGACTGCTCCACCCGGCCGATGACCGCACCGGTGATGTCGGCGCACGCGGCCACCACCCGGTCCGGCCCGACGTCCACGCCGACCACGTGCGCGCTGCCGGGGCGGACCGCGTAGAGCTGGGCGTTCGGCCCTCGCCCGCCGGCCTGCTCGCCGACCCGGGCGACGAGGCCGCGCTCCTCCAACCGTTCGACGAGTTGCGAGGCGGTGACCTTCGACAACCCGGTCAGCTCGCCGAGTCGGGCCCGGGTCAGCGGGCCGCGTTCGAGGAGCAGCTCCAGCGCGGCACGGTCGTTGAGCGCCCGCAACAGACGGGGGGTGCCGGGCAGCCGGGTCGCACTCATGACACGTCCTCTAGTTTTAGTAAACTTTGCTAACTGTAAACCGACCTGCGAACGGGTAGCCGTAGCGTAACGGCCACTCGACGGTGGGACGCTCCGCCGAGTCGGCAGGGCCAAGACCACCACCGGTACGACGTTTCGTACCCGCGGGGCACCGAAGGGGGAAGATCACGTGGGGTTGGATCCAGGACTGCGCCGGCTGGCGCTGGGCACGCTGCTGGCCGCGTACCCGGGACCGGTCCCGCCGGACTGGGCTGTCGACCTACTGGCCGAGGGCCTGGCCGGGCACACCCTGTTCGGCACCAACGTGCACGATCCCGCGCAGGTGGCGGCGAGCACCGCCGCGCTGCGCGCCGGTCGACCGGACGCGCTGATCGCCATCGACGAGGAGGGTGGTGACGTGACCCGGCTGGCGCACGCCACCGGCAGCCCGTACCCCGGCAACGCCGCCCTGGGGGCGATCGGCGACGTGGCCCTCACCCGACGGGTCTACCAGTCGATCGGCGCGGAGCTGGCCGCACTGGGCATCACCGTCAACCTCGCTCCCACGGTGGACGTCAACACCGCCGACGACAACCCGGTGATCGGCACCCGCTCCTTCGGCGCGGATCCGGTGCGGGTGGCCGCCCACTCGGCCGCCGCCGTGGCCGGTCTGCAGGCCGCCGGCGTGGCCGCCTGCGCCAAGCACTTCCCCGGGCACGGCGCCACCGTCACCGACTCGCACCACGAGCTGCCCACCGTGGACGCTCCGCTGGGCCTGCTCCGCCAGCGGGACCTCCCGCCGTTCGCGGCCGTCGTCGCCGCCGGGGCGCGCGCCGTGATGACCGCCCACATCCGGGTGCCGGAGCTCACCGGCGCCGACCCGGCCACCTTCAGCCGGGCCGTCCTGGTCGACCTGCTGCGCACCGAGTACGGCTTCACCGGCACCGTCATCACGGACGCACTGGAGATGAAGGGCGCGGCGGTGGCCGCCGGCGGGGTCGGGCCGGCCGCGGTCCGGGCCCTGGGCGCGGGCGCCGACCTGCTCTGCATCGGCGCGAAGGTCGACGCCGAGTTGGTCGAGCGGGTGGCCGCCGAGATCGTCGACGCGCTCGCCGACGGCCGGCTCGCGAGGACGCGGGTCGAGGAGGCCGCCGGCCGCGCCGCCGACCTCGCTGCCTGGACCCGGGCCGCCGGCGGGTCGTCACCGGCCACCGAGGACACCGAGCTGGGGTACGCGGCGGCGCGCCGCGCGGTCCGGGTGGACGGCCTGCTCACCGGCCTGGACCAGCCACTTGTGGTGCAACTGCACACGGAGTCGACGATGGCCGAGGGTCGGGTGCCGTGGGGCCTCGGTCCACACCTGGACGGGGTGCCGGAGATCCGGGTGATCGCCACCGAGACCGATCCGGCGACGCTGCGCGGGTTGGCCGGCGACCGTCCCATCGTGCTGGTCGGGCGACACCTGCACCGGCTGCCCGGCGGCCCGGAGCTGATCGCCGACCTGGCGGCCCAGCACCCGGTGACAGTGGTGGAGATGGGCTGGCCGGCGCAGTGGCGGCCCGCGGGCGTACGCGCCTTCGTCACGACCTACGGCGCGAGCCACGCCAACGGTCGCGCGGCGGCCGAGGTGCTCGGCCTGGCCGGCTGAGCCCTCGGCGTTCCCCGGCCGGGCGCGAGGGCTCGGCCGGGTGGCCGCACCACAGTGTCCACAGTCACTGGTCGCCCCTTCTTGAACATGTTCAATACTCGCCCTAGGCTGATGGCGTCGGTAGTTGAACACGTTCAAGAAGGGCGTCCACATGGACATCAAGGTCTGGATGTACGTGGTCTACCTCGCGGTCAGCGTCGGTCTGACCATCTGGGTGGCTCGGGCACTGTCCCGCAACGGGCTGGTCTTCCTGGAGGAGGTGTTCGCCGAGGAACGACTCGCCCGAGCGGTCAACAGCCTCCTGGTGGTCGGCTTCTATCTGCTCAACCTCGGCTACGTCACGGTGGCGATGAAGCACTCCGACCCGGTGGGTTCGACCAGCCAGGCCATGGAGGAACTGTCTCTCAAGATCGGCTTGGTGCTGCTGGTGCTCGGCGCGCTGCACTTCTTCAACGTCTTCGCACTCGGCCGCTACCGCCGCAACCGACTCCGCCAGCTCGCCACCCACCCCCCGATCGCCCCGGTCGGTCGCCTTCCCATGCCGTCCACCGCACCCGGATCGCCGCTGGTCGGCGCGTACCCGGGCGGACCGCGGCCGACCGGCGCACACCCGGCGGGACCCCAGCCGGCTGGTCCGCAGCCGGGCGGACCGCAGCCGGGCGTCGGCCCGACGAACAACCCACCGACCCGATGACCGTGCCCCCGACCGACGGCGTCGGTCGGCTCCCGGATCCCACCGCTCACTCCGGCGGTGGGATCCGGGGGTTCACCGTCCTGTTCGACGCGGCCTGCCCGCTGTGCCGTGCCGCCCGCCGATGGCTGGCGTCCCGCGCCCAACTCGTACCCCTGGAGTTCGTGCCGGCCGGGTCCGCCGAGGCCCGGCGGCGCTTCCCCGGCCTGGACCACGACGCGACGCTGCGCGACCTCACCGTGATCGCCGACACCGGCGAGGTGTACGCGGGCGACGGCGCCTGGTTCGCCTGCCTCTGGGCGCTGGCCGACCATCGGTCCACGGCCGAGCGGCTGGCCCGACCGCACCTGCTGCCCCTCGCCCGGCAGACGGTGGCCGCCGCCTCGGCGATCCGGGAGCGGATCCGCGACCCGCGGGCCGAGCCGACCGACGAAACGGCGGGATACGGTGGCCCCGATGACCGAGCAGCCTGCGCAGACGACCACTGCGGGTGACCCTGCCACCGCCCGAGGCGAGCAGACCCGGCAGCTGATCCGGGACACCGCGATGCGGCTGTTCCGCGAACGCGGATACGCCCAGACCACCATGCGGGCGATCGCGCAGGAGGCCGGCGTGGCGGTCGGCAACGCCTACTACTACTTCGGTTCCAAGGACCACCTGATCCAGGAGTTCTACGCCCAGGCCCAGGTCGAGCACCGGGCCGCCGTCCAGCCCGTGCTCGATCGGGAGGAGGCGTTCGGCCCCCGGCTCGCCGGGGCGCTGCACGCGGGGATCGACGTGTTGACCCCCTCCCACGGGTTCGCGGCGACCTTCTTCAAGACGGCGGCGGAGCCCACCTCCCCACTGAGCCCCTTCTCGGCGGAGTCCTCCGGCCCCCGACAGGCCGCCATCGACCTCTTCGGCGAGGTGTTGACGGGTTCGACGGCCAAGGTCGACGCCGAGCTGCGCCCCCAGCTGCCCGAGCTGCTCTGGCTCGCGTACATGGGCGTGATCCTCTACTGGGTGCACGACCGGTCGCCGGGCCAGGCCAAGACCCGCCAGCTGATCGACGGGGCCGTACCACTGATCGACCGGCTCGTGGCGCTGTCCCGGCTCCGGGTCCTCCGTCCGGTGACCCGACAGGTGCTCGACCTGATTCGCACGCTGCGTCACTGACCCGGCCGGCACCCTCGATCGACGAAGAAGCAGGTCAAGTCCGCTTTTCGACACTCCGAACCGACAGCTCCAACCTTGCCCCGAGCCGCTTAGATACGTAGCGTGATCGACGCGTAGCGACTCGCTCACGGCGGCGGCCGTTACACCCGGAACCGGGGCCTGGGGGAGGTTGCGGACCGTGGATCCGGCCCGGGATCCACGGTCCGCGCCCAATGCCCGCTCAGCGCGGATAGACCCCGTACGCGCGCCAGCCCCGGTCCGGGAAACCCGCCGCTTCGGCGACCCGGGCCGACGCGTGATTGTCCCGCTCGTGCAGGTAGGTGGGCACTGCCCCCTCGTCGAGCACCCGCCGCGCCGCCTGGGCCACCAGTCGACGGGCGAGACCGCGCCCCTGGGCGGCCGGCACGGTGCCGACGGCCAACTCGTGCCCGTACGCGTCGTGCCGTTTGATCCCGGCACCGGCCAGGTAGCCGCCGTCCGGGTCACGGACCACAAGCACCGGCCGGTCGAAGAGTCGCAGCCACGGCGGCAGCCCCGGGGCGGTCGGCTCGGTCCACTCCCCCACATCGGGCAGCGGCGCGGGTGCCAGGCTCCACCGGAAGGGACCATCGTGCACGCAGAAATCGGGCCGGCCGACAGCCTCCGGCAGCGCGGCGAGCAGCCGAGCCGGCGTGCGGCGAATCAACGCGCGGATCGCCGCCACGCGGTCCGGCGCCACGGAGAGCACTCCGCTCTGCCCGGTGTCCACGGCCAGCGCGGGGCGCAGCCGGCCATCCCAGGCCGGTTCGGCCCGCCGATGCGAGGCGACCACGTGCAACCCCGGCCCGGCCGGCCACTGGCCGAGCCAGGTGGCCAGGTGCAGCTGAAGGCGCCGGTCGAGCATGCGCACCTCCCCGTCACCCGACCCGTCGTGGATCACCGTACGCCGGACGGCAGAGGCCGGGCGCAGGATACGTCAGGGCCGAGTGGGCCGGGGGCGCGGGAACCAGCCACACGAATCGACCGTCATATGTATTTCCATACCTGGACACCTTTGTTTGGGACGGTGAACACATGCCGATTCAGCCGAGCGACCACTACCAGCAGGACCCCGAACGACTCTGGCGGGCGGCGGAGGCCGTCGGAGGCAATCCGCCCCAGCCGCGCTACCGGAACCCCAGGACGGTCGGCGGCGGAGCACTGTCGTGGGCCGGGCTGAACAAGCTGCCCATCGGCAGCTCCAGTCGGCACCGCCTGAACACCCACTGACGCTGTCACCGGCCAACCACCGGGTAGGAGCCTCTGACGGTCGTCCGGGGCGACACACCGGAGGAGGTCCAGCGGCGGCTTTCGCACACCTGTCGGGTAATTTCTTGTGGTCCGCCATCCCGGCCTACGACAGGAGAAGCTCCGCGCATGGGCAAGAAGACGATCCACGTCTCCGACTTCACCGGCACGGTTCTGCAGCAGGACGACGACGTGGTCCGCGTCGTCGTGCTGGAGCACCCGGACCTGGTCGCCGGGCCCGTGCAGTTGGACGCGACCCCGGGCGAGGTGGAGAACATCGACGACGCCGCGCTGGACGTGGCGGTGGTGGAGATCCACGACCGGCACGGTGGCGGCGAGCCCCGCCGGGTGGTGTTGACGGCCAGCGAGTTCGACGCGATGGCCACCGACGTGCCGATGGCGCAGCTGCTGAAGACGGCCGAGCGGGTCCGCCCACCCAAGGCCCGCAAGAGCACCGAGAAGATCGACTACGGCACGCTGGAGCACGCCGGCAAGCCGCACCGGGGCCGGGTCACCGAGGAGGAGGCCCGCCTGGTGCGTGAGCAACTCGACGAGGTCAACAAGCGCCTCACCGACGCGGGCGTACGCCAGATCGACCCGGCCGATCCGGAGCACGCCCTGCGTTACGGCTTCCCTGAGGCGTCCTGACCCTGGATTCTCACTTCTTCCCGACGACGGCGGCGAGGGCGGCGGCCAGGTCGGCCTCGACCGTCGCCTTGTCCAGGCCGAGGTTGGTCAGCACGCCTTCGCCATCCTCCTGCTCCAGCAGGGCGAGCAGGACGTGCTCGGTGCCGATGTAGTTGTGCCCCAGGCGCAGCGCCTCCCGGAAGGTCAGCTCCAACGCCTTCTTGCCGCGCGCGTCGTACGGGATGAGGTCCGGAACCTGCTCCGCCCGCGGCGGGAGGACGGCACCGACCGCCTCCCGCACCACCTCGGGGGTGGCGCCGCGACCAGCCATCACCCTGGCTGCCAGCCCTTCCGGCTCGGCCAGCAGCCCCAGCACCAGGTGCTCGGGGCCGATCTCGGCGTTGCCGCTGGCACGGGCCTCCTCCTGCGAGGCCATCACCACGTTGCGTGCGCGAGGGGTGAACCGGCCGAAGCCGGCGTTGGGGTCGAGCGCACCCGCGTCGGTCGCCTTCGGCACGAAGCGCTTCTGGGCGGCCTGCTTGGTGACACCCATGCTGCGGCCGATGTCGGTCCAGGAGGCACCCGAGCGCCGGGCCTGGTCGACGAAGTGCCCGATCAGGTGATCGGCCACCTCGCCGAGGTGATCGGCGGCGATGACCGCGTCGGTGAGTTGATCGAGCGCGTCGGTGTGCGCCGTCTTGATCGCCTGGATCAGGTCGTCGAGCTTGACCGTGTTACCGATCTGAAGAGGATCCGTCATGCGTCAACCATAGGTTGACGCATGCGTCACGTCAACCCTGAGTTGACGACTTTGGCTCCGGTCAGGTGGCGTACTCCGGCAGGAGCTGCGCGACGGCCGCCGGCGAGGGCATGCCGGCGATCTCCTCGGCGATCAGACGGGCCGCGTCACGCTGCTCGGGTTTGCCATGCCGCGGCAGCAGCCGGTGGACCTGCTCGGCGACGGCACCCGCGTCCACCTCGTCGGGCAGGAGCCGCAGGGCGACACCGGCGGCGGCGAGCGTCTCGGCGTTGGCGAACTGGTCGGCGCCCTGCGGCAGCAGCAACTGCGGTACGCCAGCCGCGAGCGCGCCGAGGGTGGTCCCGCTGCCCCCGTGGTGCACCACCAGATCGACGAGCGGCAGCAACTCCGCCTGCGACACCCACGGGTGGACGCTGACGTTGTCCGGAATCTCGCCCAGCTGTTCCAGGGGCACCCGGCCCGCCGCGACCACCACCTGGGCGTCCAGCGACGCCAGGCCGGCGACGGCGGTGCGGAGCAGTTCCGGGGTACCGAAAGCGGTGCCGAGGGTCAGGTAGACCAACGGTCGGGACGTCCGACGGCTCACCCGGTCGGGCAGCGGGGCCGGTGTGGAGAAGGCGACCGGCCGCAGCTCGATCCGACGTTGCGTGGCGAGGAAGTCCTTGTCCTGGAGCGAGGGCGGCCAGATGTCCAGGTGCGGCCGGCCGACGACCTCGGCGTTCCTGGTGGGGAGTTCCAGACCGATGCCCTCGGGAAACATCCGGCCGAAGCCGTGCCACAGGCCCGGGATCCCGGCCCGATGAGCCGCGACGGCGGCCCCGGGCAGCCCCCACTCGTGCACCACCAGGTCGGGCCGCAGCCGCGCCAGCTCCGGTGCGAGGTCCTCGGCGTAGACCTCGTAGAAGGCGTCGCCGGGACGGAACGGCCGCAGGCCGTGCTCGGCCAGCGGCGGGTGCACCTCCGGACCGGCGGCGAAGTGGACCTCGTGCCCGGCGTCCCGGGCGGCGATCGCCAGCGGGATCAGCGGGTAGGTGTGACCGACGGACGCAAGACTGGCGAACAGCACACGCATGGCCTCGGACCCTATCTGCCGCACCGTGGGCCGGCCGGGTCCGCCGGCCCGTATACGGTGGGCTCCGGTCGAGCGCGGTCACCGGCGGGGAAGGGCGGTCATGCGTCTGCACGTGGGGTGCGCGATGTGGAGTCACCGATCGTGGCCGGGCCACCGGCTGCCGCCCACCGAGCGCCTGCGCCATTACGCCAGCTGGTGCGACGCCGTGGAGGGCAACACCACGTTCTACGCGACCCCGGCCCGGGACACCGTGGCCTCCTGGGCCGCGCAGACGGATCCCGACTTCCGGTTCGTCCTCAAACTGCCCAAGGTCATCACGCACGAACGCCGACTCACCGACGTCGGCGAACCGCTGCGCGCGTTCCTCGACGCCATCGAGCCGCTCGGCCCGCGCGCCCACGCCCTCTGGATCCAGCTGCCCGGCTCGTTCGCGCCCGCCGACGTCCCGGCCCTGGGCCGTTTCCTGGAGCAGCTTCCGCGGTCCCACCGGTACGCGGTGGAGGTCCGCCACCCCGCGTTCTTCACCGACGCCGCCGCGGCCCGACTGCTCGGGGCGACCCTCGCCGCCACCCGCGCCGAGTGGATCCCCTTCGACACGACCGCCTTCTTCACGAGCCCGCCGACCAGCGACGCGGAACGGGACGCCTGGACCAAGAAGCCGCGCCTGCCGCTCCGGTCCCTCGCGCTGACCGACCGGCCGATCGTCCGCTACCTCGGCCGCGACGACCCGACGCGCACGGTCGAGGGGTGGCAGCGGTGGGTCGACGTGACCGTCACCTGGCTCCGCGAGGGGCGCTCGCCGACGATGTTCATCCACACCCCGGACAACGCCGACGCTCCGGCGCTCGCCCGCCGGTTCCACGACGAGGTACGGGCACGCGTACCCGGGCTCGACGCGTTGCCCGAGCCGATCCCGGTCGAGCCGTTGACGCTGTTCTGACCGGACCGGTCAGCCCTGCTGGTCGAGCAGGTCGTCGAGTTGGGTCGCGGTGCTGATCAGCGAGAGGTGGCTGAACGCCTGCGGGAAGTTGCCGATCTGCTCACCGGTCGGTGCGATCTCCTCGGAGTAGAGGCCGAGCGGGTTGCTGTAGGTGAGCATCTTCTCGAAGGTCAACCGGGCGTCGTCGATCCGGCCGGCCAGGGCCAGCGCCTGCACGTACCAGAAGGTGCACATGTTGAAGGTGCCCTCGGTGCCGGCGAGACCGTCCGGCGAGGCCCTTGGGTCGTAGCGGTAGACCAGGCTGTCGGAGACCAGGCCGGTGTCCATCGCCCGCAGCGTCGACTCCCACATCGGGTCGGTCGGCGAGATGAAGTTCAGCGCCGGCATCGCCAGCAGCGAGGCGTCCAGGATGTCGGAGCCGTAGTGCTGCACGAACGCGCGTCGCTCCTGGTGGAAACCACGGGTCATCACCTGCTCGTAGATGGCGTCACGTTGGGCGGACCAGCGGGCGGTGTCGCCTGGGCGGCCCCGCCGTCGCGCGATGCGGATGGCCCGGTCCAGCGCGACCCAGGACAACACCCGACCGTAGGTGAAGTCCTGCCGACCGGACCGGGTCTCCCAGATGCCGTCCTCGGGCTGGTCCCAGTGCGCACAGAGCCAGTCCATCAACCCGGCCGTCTTGCGCCACCCCTCGTACGGCGCGATCAGCCCGTTGCGGTCCGCGAGCTCCAACGAGATGAGCGCCTCCCCGTAGATGTCGAGTTGGAGTTGGCCCGCCGCGCCGTTGCCGATCCGCACCGGCGCGGAGCCGCGGTACCCCTCCAGGTGACCCAACACCTCCTCGGGGAGGTCCGGTGACCCGTCGATGCGGTACATGATCTGCAGGGGCAGGTTGCCGTCCCGTGCCTCCCGGATGCGCGCGTCGAGCCAGAGCAGATACTTCTGGGCCTCGTCGGTGAAGCCCAGGCGCAGCAGCGCGTGTACGGAGAAGGACGCGTCCCGGATCCAGGTGTAGCGGTAGTCCCAGTTCCGCTGCCCGCCGATCTGCTCGGGCAGCCCCGCGGTGGGCGCGGCGACCAGGGCGCCGGTCGGCGCGTACGTCATCAGCTTGAGGGTTATCGCCGACCGCTCGACCACCTCCCGCCAGCGTCCCTTGTAGCGGGAGCCGCCCACCCACCGCCGCCAGCGGTCGCGGGTCTCGGCGAGCAGTTCGCACGCCTCGTCGGTGGTGAGCGCTCGGGGCGCGTGCGGGCAGGCCGTCTCCAGGGTCACCCCGCCGATGTCGCCGGCGTGCAGGGTGAACGACGCGGACACGCCGTTGGCGTCGCGTCGGATGTCCCGCGCGTCGAACTCGCGTAGCGAGTTCTTGAAGGCGGCGAGGGTGAGGGACATCGTCGCGCTCCGGAAGACGTCGCCCTCGGGATGCGTCTCCAGCTCGTACGGATCGCGCCCGTAGTTGAACCGTGGGTGGCAGTGGAAGCGGAACCTCATGCTCCCCCGGACCATCCGGACCAGTCGGATCAGCCGGTGCCGATCGGTTGCCTGCGCACCGGTGACGGGCATGAAGTCCAACAGCTCACCCACACCGTCGGCACTGTGGAAGCGGGTGATCAGGATCGGCGTGCCGGGCAGGTAGAGCTGCTTGCTCTTGTAGTCGACCCCGTCGGGCGAGAGCTGGAAATGGCCGCCGTTGCGGCGGTCCAGCAGCGCGCCGAAGACGCTCGGCGAGTCGAAGCGCGGCGCGCAGAACCAGTCGACCGTACCGTCCGTGCTGATCAGCGCCGCGGTCTGTAGATCACCGATCAGACCGTGGTCCTCGACTGCCGGGTAGCTCTCCACGCCGTCCCCCGCCATCCGTCCTGGCAATGGCGGCGACTACCCGGCCATGGATGAAAGATGCGGTCCGCCGGCTGCCGGCCCCCGGCCGCCCAGGACGCCGAGCCCGGCGCTCACGATCGAGACCCGCCCCGATTGCGGAAGCAAACCTTCCGCAATCGTCGATAGCGTCGACACCAACGACATCGACGAGGGGACACCTGATGAGCCTGCGAGGATTTGCCACCCTGAACATCTGGGCGGACGACGTGGCAGCGGCCACGGCATGGTACGCGGACTTCCTCGGCGTCGAGGCGTACTTCATGCGCCCCGGCCCCGACGGACGCCCGGCCTACACCGAGTTCCGCGTCGGGGACTACCAGGCCGAACTGGGCATCATCGACCGCAGGTACGCACCGGCCGGCGCGACGACCGGGCCGGGAGGCGCGGTCATGCACTGGTGCGTCGACGACCTCGACGCGACCGTCGAGCGGCTGTTGGCGATGGGTGCCACCGAGTACCAACCGATAACACCGCACGGGGACGAGGGGTTCATCACCGCGGCGGTCGTCGACCCGTTCGGCAACCTGCTGGGCGTCATGCGGAACCCGCACTACCTCGACGTCCTCGCGTCCCTCAAGGCGACCTGACGGGTGATCGGGGCTCAGTCCCACTCGTCCCGATCCACCGTCCGCCGCACCAGCGCTGCCGCCTCGTCGGCGTCCAACCCGCTGGCCATGAGCAGGTCGTGTGCCGAGGTACGAAAATCACCTGCGGCGATCATGCCCGAGTAACCCAACCGGTGGGTGTGCGGGCGGGTGGGATCCGGGACGGCGGGCCCCTGCGCCTTTCCGACCAGCTCGACGGCGGTCAGGATCTGCTGGCGCGCCTGCCGCGGCTCGGCCCGCGCGCGGATGGCGCACCGCAGCGTCTGCACACTGTCGGCCAGCAGGTCGATGGCCACGGGGAACTCCTCTGGCACCGGTTCGCCGTCCCGCACGGCCTTCGTCAGCCTCCTCGCGATCGCGCGCACGCCGTAAAGGGTGCGTTCCAGATGCCGGACGGCAGCGGTGTAGTAGGCCAGGGAGGGGCGTTCCCGCCAGCGCAGTGGCGCCAGTCGCACCACCTCCTGCGCGGCGCCCAGGCCCTCGTCCAGCGCGGTCAGCCGGGAGCCGAGGCCCCGTAACGCCTCCAGGCTCCGCTGGGCGCCGTCAAGATCCCGAAGGCGCAGCGCCGCGGCCAGGTCGTGCATGGCGGCGATGGCGGGGTCGAGGACCGGTTCGGCCAGCCGCTGCACCGTCCGCTGCGGGTGGATGGGCACCACCAACAGACCGACCGCCAACCCGACCAACCCGCCGACCGCCGCGTCGACGAAGCGTGGGACGGACAGGTCACGCACGGGCGGTTCCAGGGTGGCGATGAGCACCGCGGTGCCACCAGCCTGGGTGAGCAGTGAACCACCACCCTTGAGCAGGATGGCGACGATGATCGCCAGGACGACGACCAGGCCGGTCTGCCAGGCCCCGATGCCGAACAGCGGCATGAGCGTGTCACCGACGGCGAGCCCGAGAACGACCCCGACCAGCAACTCGACGGTGCGCCGCAGGCGTGAGCCCATCGCGGCGGCCACGATGCCGACCGCGGTGGTGGGCGCGAGCACCGGGGCGGGATTGTCCAGGAACTGGTACCCCACGAACCAGGCGATCGTCGCCGCGACGCCGGCCTGCACGGCGAGCAGCCCGTAGAGGCGGAACCGCCAGGCGCGGGAGCGCACCCCGTGCCGCACCCGCTCGGGCAGGCCGGCCCAGGTTCGATCGGCCCAGGACACCCCGCGCGGGGGCCGGTCGTTGTCAGCCGCCGGCTCGTGTTTGGCGGGCATCCGCGCCGTTTACCCAGCGGAGGCGAAGCTATCCGGCGCGCGAGCCGAATCGTGGGAGTATCCCGTCAGTGGGCGGGATTCGGGGTGTGCGGGAGTTTGCCGAGTTGACGCCAGTTCGTCTCGGCGACGTCGACACCGTAGTGCTTGGCGGCGGCGAGGATGTTCTGGAAGGCCAGGTCCCGGTCCTTGTCGGTGACGCCCTGCACCTGATCGAACCGGGCGACGGCATTACGGACGTGACTGGCATCGGTCATCGGTTCCTTGCGTTTCCCAGGGAACGCGAAGACGGTCTCCGGCAGCTCGCGCTTGTCCTTGTCCGACAGGCCGCCGTGCTTCTCGTGGGGTTTCCAGGTCGATTTCATGGCCCAGCATTACCCGCGCCCCGTCCGGCAGCACCTCCGAAGCCGACATTTTCCGGGCACAGCCCGCGTACTTTAAGGAAGGTTTAAAGACCTTCCGAGCGCGGGCCGCGAGCGCCTACGATTCGGCCGCCGTGGCCGCTCGGGTCATCCTGGCGTCTACTCGTTGGGAGTGACCCGTGTCGTACGAAGGCCCACCGCCGCCCCGTCATCGCGTTCCTGGCTGGCTCGCCCGCAACAGGCTGGGCGTGGGCGTCGGTGCGGTGGCCGTCCTCGTCATCGCGGCGGGAGGCGTGTACCTGGGCAACGGCGCACCGCAGCCGGAGCCGTCGAACGCGGCCAACGCCGTCGAGTACCCGTCGTCACCGGCCGCGCAGCCATCGTTGCCCGGCGCGGCGGTGCCGGCCTCCGCGACGCCGTCGGCCGCCACGACCCCGTCGCCCGGCGCCACGCCGTCGACCGCTGCCGCGCCGAGGGTCCCGGCAACCGGCTGGGTTCCGGTCGATCGTGCGGCCTGGAAGGCGCAGGCCGACGCGTACCGGGCGTTGAAGATCGACCCCGTCCCGTCCGGGGTGGGTAACCTCCCGGAGTTCCGGGCGGACTGCCAGTACAGCCATCGGCTACCGGACGACCCGATCGTCGCCCCCGGCCTACCGGGCGCGTCACACATGCACTCGTTCGTCGGCAACAAGGCCGTCGACGCGAACACCGTCGCCGGGGACCTGACGAAGTTCACGGCCACCTCCTGCAAGCCGGTCCAGGACCACTCCGCCTACTGGGTGCCCACGCTCTACGACAACGCGACGGGAAAGCCGGTCGAGACCAGCGGCTTCCGGGTGTACTACCGCTCCCTCGCCAAGAACTCGACCGGCCAGATGCCGATGCCCAACGGCCTGCGCATGATCTCCGGCGACGCCAAGAAGAAGAAGCCGACACCGCGCGGCGCGACCGGCCAGTTCTACTGCGCCTTCTACGGCCCCGGCGACCTCGACGGCATCGCCCGCAGCACCAACGGCAACTGGCCCATCTGCGGGGGCGACGCGACGCTGCACTTCATGATGCAGTTCCCGGACTGCTGGGACGGCAAGCACCTGGACAGCCCCAACCACAAGGACCATGTGGCGTACGGCAGCGGCAACTCCTGCCCGACCAGCCACCCGGTCCGGATTCCGGCGATCACCTTCGACATCCAGTACCCGGCGAAGGGCACCCCGGCGGGCTACTACCTCTCCTCCGACAAGGAGGGCAAGAGTGCCTCGTCGATGCACGGGGACGCGTTCGTGATGTGGGACGTCAACACCATGAACAAGCGCACCAGGAACTGCGTCCAGGGACGCCGGACCTGCGACAACTACGGCTACCAGAAATAGCCGGGGCCAGGCCCGTGTCGGCCTGGCCCCGGAGTCTGGTCGGGTCAGCTACGCAGCGTCCACTGTTGGTTCGTGCCGCCGTTGCAGGACCAGAGGATGAGCTTGGTGCCGTTGGCGGTGGCGGCGCCGTTGGCGTCGAGGCAGAGCCCGGACTGAGCGTTCGTGACGGTGCCGTTGCTGTTGACGTTCCACTGCTGGTTGAGCCCGCCGTGGCAGTCCCAGATGATGACCGCGGTGCCGTTGGCCGTGCCGGCCCCGGAGGCGTCCAGGCACTTGTTGCCGTACACGGTCAGCTGCTTGCCGGAGGTGTGGGTCCACCGCTGGTTGGTGCCGGTGGAGCAGTCCCAGAGTTGTGTCTGAGTGCCGTTGGTGGTGGAGGAGTTGGGCACCTCGGCACAGCGGCCGGACTGGCCACCCACGAGTTGTCCGCTCCCCGTACCGCTGCCACCGCCCTGCTGCTGGCGGACGATCGAGGTCGACTCGGCCGACCGGTTGCCCTGTGCGTCGACGACGTAGAGCCGGTACTCGCCCTGGGTGGTCGGCACCGCGATGGACGTGGCGGTGCCGGCCGCCCTGGTCATCGTCGCCCCGGCGGTGAAGGTGGTCGTGCCGTACGGAGCCAACCAGACCGACTTGGTGGCGTCGCCGATGCTCCGGATCGGGATCGACGCGGTGGCACTGGTGACGAAGGTGCTGGCCGGCAGCACATAGTTCGGCGCGGAGAAATTACTCGCCGGAATGATGTCCCGGTACGCGTCCTCAAGGCCGGAGTTAGCGGCGATACCGTACGCCGTCGCCGGCCAGACATAGTCGGAGGAGACGAGGATGTCGGCGACCGTACTGTTCGGCAGGTTCTTGTTCGAGACCTTGTTGATCGGGCCGTAGATCTGCGTGATGCTCAGATCGTGCTTCCGCCCGAAATCGTCCGAGTTGATCATCCAGGTGACGTTCTTGTCGATACTCAGGACGTTGTCGCGGAACGTGATGAACGCCGATCCCTCGTCCGGGTGTAGTCCGTACTTGTGGCCCGACGGAACACCCTGGAGATAGTTGTTGGTGATGGTGGTCCCCGGCTGGCTCCCGAGCGTGTAGATGGGGGCGGTGTCGCTGAGACGCTGCACCGTGTCGATGATGTGGTTGTAGCTGATGGTGTTGTTTCTCGCCGTCGTGGTCGGTCGGTTCGGCACGATCGAGCCTGACGATCCGTCGAAGTTCCACCAGCCCCAGCCGAGCGTGATGCCCGACCACGGGGTCTTCTCGATCCGGTTGCGCTGGATGGTGAGGGTGTCGGCGAAGTACGCCGAGATGGGGCTGTGCCCGTTGAACAGGACGGCGCTGTCGTAGAGGAAGTTGTTCTTGATGTCGATGTTCTTCGGCAGCCCCTCGACCGACGCGGAGTACTTCTCCCGATTGGTCGAGGTGCCGTCTCCGATGTAGACATGTTGCGGATGGCCCACGAGAATCGCGGACCCGGCGATGTCGTTGGTGTGGTTGCCGATCAACTGGGTGCTCTGCACGTCGTTGACCATGCTGATCCCGTCGGCACCTGTGTGTTGGATCCGGTTGCGTTGCAGGAGGATCCCGTCGGCGTTCTGCACCTGGACGATGCCGGGAACCACGTCGACGTTGCGGTAGTAGTAGACGTGGAAGTTCCCCTTGGCGTACACGTTCGCGCTGAGGTTGCCCTGCTGCGCCTGCTTGAGGACCGAGCCCGCGACGTTGACCAAGTTCCAGTCCGAGTGCTGCACAGTCAGGCCGGAGAACGTGATGTTGCGCGCGTGGCTGCTCGTCGAGGTGCCGGCCACCCGCAGCACGGTGGTTACGTTGTTCGGCGCGTAGACCGTCGCGGTCGACATGTTCTCCGCGCTGGCCTTGTAGTAGTACAGCGTCCGGCTGGTCTTGTCGAAGTAGAACTCACCGGGGGCGTCCAGGAACTCGTAGGCGTTCATGAGCTTGTGCGTGCCGCCAACCTGGGCGTTGCCGTTGAACGAACCCTGGGCGATGGCCGCACCGGGTTGCTGGAAGAGGGCGACCCGGTTCGCGCCGTCGGAACTCGTGGTCACCTGGCGGACGCCCACGATGGCCGTGGTCCAGGTCGTCCCCGTCTCGATCTCGATGTCGTCCTGATTGCTGGCGATGGCCGGGAAGTCGTTCAGGCTGTACTTGGCACCGTCACACTGCGACCCCGACTCCCAGGCCCACGAGGCCTGGTTGGCCGTGATGTTGTACGTCCCGTAACACCCCGCCGAGCTGATCGTCTTCGACGCCATGTACGCGCGCTTGTCATTGACGTAGAGCGCCCGCAGCTTGTTGGCGCGGTCGAGCGGCGCCTTCCAGATGTTGCCGCTGTGCTGGCTCCACCCGGTCACCTGAACGCCGCCATCGAGGACCGGCTTCTCATTGGGGTAGGCCCCGTAGCTGACCCGGAATCCGTTGGTGCCGGAGTCGCTCGGCCCGAATTCGACAGTGCTGCTCACCGGATAGGTGCCACCACGGAGATAGACGTTGACGTCGCCGGTCATGCTCGCGTTTGTCGTACGGACGACGTCCCGGGCACGTTGCAGAGTCCGGAACGGCGATTGCAGGGTGCCCGGATTGGCGTCGTTACCGTCCGGGGCGACATAGTAGGTCGCCTGGACTGCGGCCGAGGCCGGCAGTTGGTTTGTCAGCACGGCTGGCAGGGTGGCGGCGATAAGCGCCGCCACCGCCAACACTGACATTCGAGCGGTGGATATGGCTGACTTCACGTCTGTTCCTCTCACTGGTCGTCGATGTGGTGCCCAACGTGCTTATCGAGCGACGAGTACGGAACAGCGACGCCACTAAGGGCCGGCGGGGACTTCCGTCGCCCCGACCGCACTCTTTGTTAATCGCCCCGAAATTCTTACTGGGAGCGTAGGTCACACGTCTGACCAATGCAACTGGCAATTGGGGGGCGTCTATGTAGAAATGCTGCCGGATCGGGCAGATCAACCGCGCTGGCCGCACACCTCGGCTTGCGTCGTCCGACGAATCCGCAGCGACGCGGTGATCTCGTCGGAGGTCGGTGGTACGAACTGCGCTGACCCGAGATGCGGGATCAGCGGAGGAGATCGTCATGCAGACACGCGCAGCCGCCCAACGTTGGGCCAGCACCTGGGCCAACGCCTGGCCGGCTCAAGACGTCGAGGCGATCGTCGCCCTCCAACGCGAGGACGGCGACCACTGGGCCTCCCTCTTTCGCCCGTACCGTGGCCGGTCCGGGCTCCGGGTCTACCTGGCGGAGTCCTTCGCCGAGGAGTCCCGCCCCGCTCAGGTCTGGTTCGGCGAGCCACAGGTCGACGGCGATGCCGCAGCCGTGGAGTACTGGGCGATCGTCCACATCAAGGACCAACCCATGACCATTAGCGGATGCACGATGCTGCGTTTCGACGAAGCCGGCCTGGTCGCCGAGGCCCGCGACTACTCGCACGTACAGGAAGGCCACCACTCGCCGCCGGCCGGCCTGTTCGAGTGATGCGACGCGGCGCACCTGGAGTTTCGAACGCCACCGGCAGCACGATCAGCGGTTGCACCGTGACGTGAACCTTCACCCGCAGCGCGGTGCGCTGACCCGTCGCGACCGTTCAGGGCGACCCGGAGCCGTCGGTCCAGGGGGTGCAGCTGGCACGGCGACCCTTTGGAGCTGAATCGCTTACGACATCACCGCCACGCGACCTCCCCACGCGGTCCCGCGACACCACCGCCACGCGGTCCCGCCGCGGATTCGTCGCGCCGCCGCCCCGGGGCCCTCTCGTCTGATTCGTTTGCGGCATCAGCTCCATAGGCACTGCCGGGCTACTGCGCCCTACCCACGCTGGCGAGTCGCGGAAGATTCAGCGGCCGTCCTCGGGCCGGGCCGAAGTGCGCCGCCCCTGGGCCGGGCCGACGATCAGACCGCCCAGGCCCCGATCAGTCGAGACGCTGCGCCAACCGACCTGCTCCGGTCGCACGGCCCTCGCAGCCCAAGCCCCGTCGCGCGAAGCCAGGTGCCGGCGCGGATGCCGACGGCCACAGGCTCGGCACCCGGGACTCAGTGAGCCTCGATCGCTGACCACAGGTCCAACCACGACGCCGAAAGACTCCGAAAGTTTCGGCGACATCCCGCCCCGATGCGGTACCCCGGGCCTGCCCACGTCAACCACCTCGAACCCCCTCTAGGCGGCCCAGCAACCCGAAGGCACGCACGGATCACACATTGACTTGCATTGATGTTCTGCTTACAGTCACCAACGAAATACCGAAAGTTTACCGAAAAGTAACCCGGAGGCCCGACCGCCTTCCGCAGGTCGCCACGCGGCGACGGCGGCCCGGCGTCGGTCCGTTCCGGCGGCTAGCCAGGAGGAACCCCAGCGATGTCGCAGCTCGTCCTGTTCGCGATCGACATCTGCGCGGTGGCGCTGCTCGTCTTCGGGCTCTACTTCCCGCGGCACCGCCGGCGCGATCTGGTCGTCGCCTACCTGGGGGTCAACGTCGGCGTCCTCGCGGTGGCGAGCGCGCTGAGCGCCAGCGACGTCGGTGCTGGGCTCGGGCTGGGGCTGGCGCTGTTCGGGGTGCTCTCCATCATCCGACTCCGGTCGACGGAGCTCGACCAGCACGAGGTCGCGTACTACTTCTCCGCTCTCGCACTGGGCATTCTCGGCGCACTCAGCACCACCTCGGTTTGGCTCAGCGGAGGCTTGATGGCGCTCATCGTCGCGGTGATGTTCGTCGGTGATCACCGACGGCTGCTCCGGCACTACCGGCACCAGATCATGGTGCTCGACTCCGCCGTCACCGATCACGTCGCTCTCGTCGCCCAGCTGGAGCAACTGCTCAATGCCCGGGTGCACAACGCCATCGTCCAGCGGCTCGACATGGTCAACGAGACCACCGTGGTCGACGTCCGATACTCGGTCGCTCGACGCAGCGCGGCGGCCGGCACCAGCAAGCCGGCACGGGCCGGAGCGCTCCGATGACCGCGCCACCGCTGGCGCGGCTGGCACCGATCACACTCGCCGAGGTGATCGACCGCGCGGCGCTGCAGAGCAGGGTGGACCGCAAGTACGTGATCGCGGTGGACGAGCTGCCGCACCTGATGGACCAGCTGATCCCGTACGCCCGGGTGCTGGACATCGATGGTGGGCGCACCTTCCGGTACGAGTCGGTGTACTTCGACACGCCCTGCCTGGCCAGCTACCACTGCGCCGCGTACCGGCGGCGCAGGCGCTTCAAGGTACGGACCCGGACCTACCTCGACTCGGCCCAGTGCTGGTTGGAGGTGAAGATCAGTGGAGCGCGCGGACGGGTCACCAAGCACCGACTGCCGTATCTCGCCGAGGACCGCCGCACCGTCCGGTCCGGACGCGGGTTCGTCGACGAGGTGCTCGATCGGGAGTCGATCCTGACCGACCTGGCGGGCAGCCCGCTCGAGCCGGTGCTGGTCACCAGCTACCGTCGCTCCACTCTGCTGCTGCCGGCTACCGCGAGCCGGGTCACCATCGACACCGGGCTCACCTGGCAGGACGGTGACCAAACCTTGCGACTGCCCGGCATCGCCGTGGTCGAGACCAAGACCAGCTCGGCCCCCTCGCTGGTCGACCGCGCGCTGTGGCAGCGCGGGACCCGGCCGGTACGCATCTCGAAGTACGCCACCGGCCTCGCGGCTCTCCGCCTCGACCTTCCAGACGTGCCGTGGCGACGGACGCTCCGCCGCCACTTCCGCGCCGACCCGTCCTCGGCGCTCCTGGAGTTGACCGTTCCCACCCGATCAGAACAGGAGGCATCGTGCGCATGACCACCCGCAACACCGGTCTTCCGGTGGCGGCCCTTCGTGCCGCCGGGATCGCCGCCACCACCGTGTTCGTCGCAGGCCTCCTCGTGGTGTCCTCGCCACCGGCCGGCGCCGAAACCGTCGCCGCCACCCAGGCCGCCCCACCTGTCACCGAACTCCTCGCCGGCACCCAGGCCGCCGATGCCGCCGCCGCCGACGACCTGGTCGGCGACATCACCTTCTCCGTGCCCAGCGGCACCTTCCAGGGGGAGGTGGCGGTGACGCTGAGCAGCACGGTCAGCGGTGCCCAGATCCGCTACACCACCAACGGGCAGCCGCCCACCGCCCAGTCGTCGCTCTACTCGGGCTCGGCGCTGCGCTTCACCCGCACCACTCAACTGCGGGCACAGGCGTTCGTCGGCCAGACACCGACGGGTGCGCCCGGCACCGCCATGTACGCCGCCCAGAACGTCAGCACCGCCCACGACCTACCGGTGGTGCTGATCGACTCGTACGGTGCGGGCCGGCCAGACCGTGAGTACTTCGACGCCACCACCATGATCTTCGAACCGACAGACGGCGGCACCACGTCTCTGGCGGCCGCCCCGACGCTCAGCACCCGAGCGGGTTTCCGGCTGCGTGGCAACTCGTCGGCGACGTTCGAGAAGACGCCGTTCCGGGTCGAGTTCAGGGACAACGAGGACGACGACGCCGACCATCCGGTGCTGGGCATGCCCGCCGACTCCGACTGGGTGCTGCGCGGCCCGTTCCCCGACAAGGCGCTGATCCGCGAGGCGCTCGTCTACGACCTCGGACGCGAGATGGGGCTGCCGGCGCCGCGCTACGCGTTCGCCGAGTTCTACCTCAACACGGACGCCGCCCCGGTGGGGGCCAGCGACTACATGGGCGTCTACATGTTCATGGAGACGATCAAGAACTCCAAGGACCGCCTCGACCTCAAGCAGTTGGACTCCGAGGACGTGACCCTGCCGAAGATCCAGGGCGGGTACATCTGGAAGTTCGAGTGGATGGCGGCCGAGGAGCCGACGTTGCCGTGCACCGGGCCGGCGGCCACCTGCTGGAACTACCTTGAGGTGGTCGACCCGTCGCCGCTGCAACCGCAACAGCGGGACTGGCTGCGCGGTCATCTCCAGGAGTTCAACGACGTGCTGCACTCGTCGACCTTCGCCGACCCGACCACCGGATACCGCAAGTACATCGACGTCGACTCCTTCATCGACCTCATGATCGTCAACGAGCTGAGCCGGGAGATGGACGCGTACGTCCGCAGCTCGCACTTCTACAAGGACCGGGACAGCAAGATCTTCGCGGGTCCGCTCTGGGACTTCGACCTGAGCTTCGGCGTCGGTGGATTCTTCGCCAACGACCAGGTGTCGGGCTGGCAGCACCAGCAGACCCGGCAGCCCTCGGCCAACGACTGGTTCGCCCAGTTGTTGCGCGACCCCGCGTTCGTCAACCAGGCCCGATCACGCTGGCAGACGCTGCGACGGGGCCTACTCTCCGACGCCGCGCTCGAGACCCGGATCAACGCTCTGGCGACCCCGCTGACCAACGCGGCCCAGCGCAACTTCCAACGCTGGCCCAACCTGACGGCTCCAACGGTCAGCTTCTTCCGCACCCCGACCTCGCCCACCTGGCAGGGGCAGGTCCAGGTCATGCGGGACTGGATGCTGCGACGCGCCGCCTGGCTGGACTCCACCGCCGGCTGGGGTGGTTCGGTCACCACCCCACCGCCCACCACCCCACCACCCACCACCCCGCCGCCGCCGACGGCCGGCTGCACCGCGACGTACGCGGTGACCAGCCAGTGGACCGGCGGCTTCCAGGGCGAGGTACGGGTCACCGCGGGGACCTCGGCGATCAACAACTGGACCGTGACGTGGACCTTGGCCAGCGGGCAGAGCGTCACCCAGGCCTGGAACGCGACGGTCACGAGCCAGGGATCCGTGGTCACCGCCCGTAACGTCGCCTACAACGGGGCACTCGGTGCCGGCGCCAGCACCGCGTTCGGGTTCCTCGGCTCGTCCACCGGCACGCCCGGCACACCGACGCTGACCTGCACGGTGAGCTGACCAACGAGGCCCGGGGCCGGGTCGACGATCGACCCGGCCCCGGGCTCCGGTCACCTGATGGAGAATTCCGCCAGCCGCAGCGGGGAGTCGAACACCAGGTACACGTCGTGGGTGCCGACGGCCCGGGCCAACTCGGTGCTGGTGCTGACGTACCGGTAGTCGTCGCCGGTGCTGGGCACGGTGGCCGTGCCGAGCAGCCGGCCGGTGGGCGACCCCAACCGAACCTGGATGGTGCCGGCCCCCGCACCGGCCCTGGCGACCTTCGCGGTGAAGGTGCGCGCGCCCGCACTCAGCGCGGAGCCGTCGAAGGAGATCCACTGACCGGCCGCGGTGGCACCGACCGCCGTACCGCTGGGTTTGGTCTCGTCGACGAGCCGGACTCCGGCGTACCTGTCGAAGTTCTCTGCCCTGGTGGGCCGGGACAGGTCGCGGGCCGGGATGGTCTCACCGCGGACCCGGACCGCGGCGCGGGCCCGGATGTCCTCGGCGGACGCCCCGACCATCAGGTCGTGCACGGACGACTCGACCACCCACCGGCTACGGGTGACGTCCCAGTGCGCCAGGTCGGCGGCGGGCAGGCGCAGGGTCACCGTACGGGTCTGCCCGGGCGCGAGCTTCACCTGCTGGAACGCCTTGAGCTGGCGGATCGGGGTGGTGTCCCGCGAGGTGCGCTGGTGGGTGTAGAGCTGAACGACCTCGGTCCCGGCCCGGCTGCCGACGTTCGTCACGTCGACACTGGCCGTGATGGTGCCGTCGGCCGCGACCGACTGGGCGCCGGCACGCAGCTGGCCGTACCGGAACCGGGTGTACGACAGGCCGTGGCCGAACGGGTAGAGCGGCTTCGCGGTGCTGTACAGGTAGGTCTGCCCGGACGAGATGATGTCGTACTCCAGAAGGTCCGGCGGCAGTTGGGAGTCCGACCGGTACCAGGTCTGGGTGAGCCGGCCGGACGGGTTGCGGTCGCCGAAGAGGACGTCGGCGATGGCGTGACCGGTCTCCGCGCCCGCGTGGGTGGTCCAGACGATGGCCGGTACGTGCTCCTGCTCCCACCGGATGGTGACCGGGTAGCTGGTCTGGAGCACGAGCACGGTCCGTGGGTTGGCCCTCGCCACGGCCTTGACCAGCGCCTCCTGGCCGGCGCTCAGCGCCGTGGAGGTCCGGTCGTGTGCCTCGCGGCCGTTGATGAACGGGTTACTGCCGACCACCAGCACGGCCGTGTCGGCCGCCTTGGCCGCCGCCACGGCCCGGTCGATTCCGCTGCTGACCACCTCGCGACTGAAGTGGGTCGCGGCGGCCGGGGTGGATGCCCCGAGCTTGAGGGAGCCGTCGTCGCCGACCGTCACGTACGTGTCGGCGCCGAACCAGCTCTCCTTGGTCTCGTAGCCCACGTAGCGCAGCACCACCGTTCCGTCGGCCTGCGGCTCCAGCTTGAACTGCTGTTGGACGTACCAGCCGTTCGGCTGTTCGTCGCGGGTGAGGAACGGCCCCCAGTTGTAGCCGAGGTAGCGGCCGTTGGCAGCGTTGCGCAGCGTCACCACGTCCTGCCCCCAGTCGACCACGTCGAACTGGGCGTCGAGTGAGGCGGTGGCGCCGGTCGCGGTGACCGGATTGGCGTCGGTCGTGCCGGTGGCCGTGACGTACCGGCCGGTCGCCACGTCCTTCAGGGCGATCCGGTCCGCCCCGTCGAGCCCGCTCACACTGGCCGAGCTGCCCAGCCGTTCGCGGATGCCGCCGAGCGCGGTCACCTGGTACGGCAGGTCGCCGCCGTACCAGTCCGAGTAGAGGGTGTCGGCCAGCGGGCCGAGCACCGCCACCGTGCGGGTCCGGGCCGGGTCCAGCGGTAGCGCCTGCCGCTGGTTCTTCAGCAGCACCATCGCCTCACCGGCGGCCTGCCGGGCCAGGCGCTGGTGTTTGGGGCTGTTGATGACGTCCGGGGTGATGCCGCCGTACCGGCCGCCGCCCGGGTCGAACTCACCGAGCCGGAACCGGACGTTCAGGATCTCGCGGATTCGGGCGTCGATGTCCCGCTCGGTGAGCAGGCTGGTCGCCAACGCCTGCTTGATGGCGGTGATGGTCGGCTGCGCGTTGGTGTCGTCGGTGATGAAGCTGTTCAGGCCGGCCTTGATGATCGCGGCGTTCCCCTCGGCCTGGGTGGCGTAGTACCCCTGGGAGGCGACGAGGTTGTTCGGCGCCCAGGCGTCCGTGACGTTCATCAGCGGCTGGTCGGTCCAGTCGCGTACCACCGTGGCCAGGTCCGGGTCCACCGTGGCCGGACGACCGTTGACCAGGTTGTACGCGGCCATCACCCCGGTCGCCGCATCGGCGGCGATGGCCGGTTCGAAGGCGGCACGGTCGTACTCGTTGAGCACCCGGGGCGGCACGTTCGAGGAGGTCACGTCGCGCCGGACCTCGTTGTTGTAGGCCAGGTAGTGCTTGAGGGTCGGTGCGCTCTTCAGGTGGTTCGGGTCACCGCCGGTCATTCCCGAGCCGTACGCGGTGGAGATCGCGGCGGTGAGCAGCGGGTCCTCGGAGTAGCCCTCCTCGTTGCGGCCCCACCGGGGGTCACGCAGCAGGTTGACCACCGGCGCCCAGAGGTTGAGCCCCCAGACCCGGGGGTTCTGCGCGTGGTAGCCGCGCGCCTCGTCGCCGACGGCCGAACCGACCTGCCGGATCAGGTCGGTGTTCCAGGTGCTCGCCATGCCCACCGGCTGGGGGAAGACGGTGCCCCGGGCCTTGACCACCGCGCCGTTGTTGTCGATGTCGGTGGACCAGGCCACCCCGTGCAGCGCCTCGGTGCCGGTCTTGAACAAGCCGATGCCCAGCCGGGGAATGGCCGGCTGGTACTGGTGCAACCACGAGATCTTCTCGTCCAGGGTGAGACGGCCGAGCAGGTCGTCGACCCGGGCGTTCACGGGCAGGTGTGGATCTCGGAACGGGTAGGTGGGCGGCTCGGCGAGCGCGGTGCCGGGAACGGCCGGTAGGGCTAGCAGGGCGAGCGCGAGCGCGGTGATTCCGCGCCGAAGGCGCCAATTCCGCATGCGGTTCTCCTCATGTCGTACGACAGACGCCCAGCGGGCGCCGAGACCGGCGTGACCAGGCTCGACACCCGGCTGACGGGCCTGAACGACGAATCGTCGAAGCGCTTCGACGACCCGGCCGCGTCACCACGGCCATGATTGTTGTGATCCGCGAACTATAGATGCACGCCAATGACTCGGCAATACCGGCTTGAACCCCGATGCCAACGCCCACGGTGCCCCCCGCACGTCGGAGCTGGCGATTCACCAGTGGTAGAGCACATTCACTGTCAGTGCGGCCACCACGGTGACGAAGAAGACGGCCCAACCCACCAACTGGCGGGAGCCGACGCGCAGGTGCGCGATGAGCGCGCCGATGAAATACAGCACCAGACCAGCGGCGGCGAGAGTGCCGAGAAGCGGTACGGCGAAGCCGGCCAGCAGCCCCAACGACCCTGCCGCCAGCGCCAGGCCCAATCGCGGTACCCACGACCGGGGCACGCGCTTCATGTCCGCCTGGGCCTTCGGGTAGTCGTGGCCGATCAGGTAGGTGACAGCCGCGATGCCGGTGAAGACCGACGCGAGAATGGTGACCGTGACGTAAGCAGCGAACATTGTTCCTCCATTGTGGTTGCTCGCCACCTGGACGACCCAGCCCGGCGGATTGTGACGGCCGCTGGATGTCCCGCGATCAGTTCGCCGGTCGCAGCGCGCCGAACCGTACGCCGGTGGCCTGCTCGGACAGCTCCCACAGACGCCGGCCGTGCTCCGGGTCGGTCGCGGCGGCGGACAGTTTCGCCGGCACGGGGTGCCCGCGCAGTTCGCCCGGCCCGCCGGGGGCGACGAGCTGGCCCGGCTGCGCCGCCGGGTCGGTGGCGGCGAACAGCTGCGGCCAAACGCCGCGATCGACCGGCTGAGCCAGGAGCGGGTTGCCGATCCGGCCCAGCAGCAGCCGCCAGACCGGCGTGGTGCCGCTGCTCTGCAGGTTCGTCGCGGTGTAGCCAGGGTGGGCGAGGTAGCTGCCCAGCGGGCTGGCCACGGCGCTGAGCCGCCGGTGCAACTCGTAGCCGAAGATGGCGTTGGCCAGCTTGGACGTGTTGTAGAAGCCCATCGGGGAGTAGCCCCGCGCACCGGTCGGGTCGGCGAAGCGCACCTTCGCCTGCCGATGGTTGACCGAGGTGACCGTGACCACCCGCGGATCCCGGCCGGCCAGCAGGAGGTCGAGCAGGAGCCCGGTGAGAGCGAAGTGCCCCAGGTGGTTCGTGGCGAACTGCACCTCGTGCCCCTGCGGGCTGAGGGTGCGCGGCAGGGCCATCACCCCGGCGTTGTTGACCAGCACGTCCACCCGACGGTGGTCGGCGTGCATCCGGTCGGCGAACATCCGTACCGAGTCGAGGTCGGCGAGGTCGATCCGCCGGACCTCCAGGTCGACGCCGGGCCGGGTCGCGGCGATGTCCGCCGCCACCCGGCGGCCCCTCTCCTCGTCGCGGACGGCCAGCACGACGCGCGCACCACGGGCGGCGAGCGCCTGGGTGGTGACCAGGCCGAGGCCCGCCGTGGCACCGGTGACGACGAAGGTACGGCCGCTCAGGTCGGGGATCTGGTCAGTGGACCAGCCATTGACAGTCATGCGACCCACTGTGCTATCGGTGGCACTCAGTGTCAAGCAATGCGCGTGATGCCAACATGGGCATGATGTGGCACGGCATGACGTAGCATCGGCGGATGAGATCTCGTACGGACAACAGCCTGGCCGAACGCAAACGCCAGCTCGTTGCCGACGAATTGCGTGACGCCGCCCTCATGCTCCTCGCCACCAAGGGCTTCGACGTGGTGACCGTCGACGACATCGTGGCGGCGGCCGGAATGTCCCGGCGCACCTTCTTCCGCTACTTCGCGTCCAAAGAGGACGTCGTCGTCCGGTTCCTGGCCGACACCAGCGCGGACATCATCACCGAACTCGCCGCCCGGCCACCCGCCGAGGCGCCGTCGGTCGCGCTGCGCCACGCCCTCTGGGTGCCACTCGCCGCCTGCAACGACCACCCGGAACACTCCGAGCGAGCCCGAGTCGTCGTCCGTCTCATCCTGGACACCCCCGCCCTGCACGCCCGCTGGCTGGAACGCCAGATCCAGTGGCGCGCCGAGTTGGCCGCCGAGCTGGCCAACCGCTGCGGCCTCGACCCGCACATCGACCCCTACCCCCGGATGGCCGCCGGGATGGCCCTGCTGGCACTCGACACCGTGCTCCAGCGGTGGCAGCCGGGCGACGACGAACAGCACCTGGCCGAGCTGATGGACCAGGCGTTCGCTGTCGTGGCCCCGGCCCTCGACGCTCCTACCGCGCCGAGTCCCCGTCACCGTTGAGCTGACGGCGGTCCACGGTCAGGTGGCGTCTCTGGCCCAGGTCATCGGAAGGAGGGCTTGGGTAGGTCCGCGACGGCAAGCCGGTCGGCCCGCTCGCGCAGGTGCCGGGCGATCTGGTCGCTGGCCAGGGTGAAACCGGCGGTGAAATCAGCGTCGAGGGAGATACCGGTCGCTGCGACGTGATGGTCGGCCTGCTGACGCAGCTCGCGGGCGAGCGCGTTACGCCAGCGGATCACCTCCTCAGTCAGGTGCGCCCGCTGAGCCGTCAACTGTCGCTGCGTCGCGGCCAACTGCTCCTCGATCCGTTCGAGACGGCCCAGCGTCTCATCGAGACGGTCGAGCTCCGGCAGTTCAGCCATGATCGCCCGCCCGAGCGCGGCCGGGTCCACGCTCGGGCCGCCGGGACGCAACGGCTCGATGGCGCTGGTCACCCGCGCCGTCCACTGGTCGCGCCGGGCGTCCCGCTCGTGCGGGAGTGCCGCCACCGCGTCGCGTAGGGCCACCAGCACCGGCGTGGGCAAATCGGTCGAGTCTGCGGACGGATCAGTCGTGGCCAGGACGCCACGGCGGGGGTTGCGCTCCGGTATCCCCTCGAGCTCCCTCGCCCGATGCGCCATCTGCTTGACGAACCCGGCGTACGCGGCCCGGTAGCCGACCTGGTGTTCGCCCTCGCCGGCCACCGGTGCGTGACCGATCCGCTCCGCCTCGAGCCGGAGGGCATCGGCGATGGTGGTGTCCGGATCGCCGATCTCGAAAGCCGGGTCCGGGCCGTGCAGCACTAGTTCGCGCAGCGTGCCGAGCAGGCTCTTGGCGTGCATGCAGCGATCCCGCGCGCTCGCCATCAGATCCAGCTCCGGCACGGCGTGCCACACCGCCCAGGCCGCGGCGGTCGCGTTGTCCTTCGGCACCGACGCGTGCCGCTGGATCATCTCGCCGATCTCGTACACCCGCACGGGTATGCGCGTGTGCCTCGTCGACTCCAATCGCCGCAGCAGGGCCAGCAGCTCGGCCCGGTTCTCCGGCTGGGCCGCCGCAAGGTCCCGGATCAGCGCCCGCAGGTCGGACGGCCGGATAACCGGTGGTACGCCCGGGCCTGGCCGGAGCAGCGGATAACGCGATCCGCGTCGAAGTCGATTCCACCAACCCATCGATCCAGCGTTGCACCCGGCGTGGATCACACGCAATGCGTCCGGTACGGCCTTTTCGGACTTAGCCGAACCAGGCGTGCTGAGTGCGGCACCGCCGTCTGGCCGTACTGCCTGCTTTGTCAGGCCGCGCGGCCGGCCTTGAGGTGGGCGGCAACGTCGACGACGCGGCGGGCCTGGTGGCGGGCCGCTTGCAGGATCACCTCACCGGGCGGGCCGTCGCCGACCACGTGGGAGGTGCCGTAGGGGTTGCCGGACCGGAACTGGATGGGGTCGGTGTAGCCGGGCGGCACGATGATGCCGCCCCAGTGGCAGAACGTGTTCGCCAGCGCCAGGAGGGTGGATTCCTGCCCGCCGTGAGCGGTGTTGGAGGCGGTGAAGGCCGAGTACACCTTGTCCGCGAGCTTGCCCTGAAACCACAGGGGGCCAGTGGTGTCGATGAACGCTCGCAGCTGGCTGGCCGGGTTGCCGTAGCGGGTGGGCGTGCCGAACAGCACGGCGTCGGCCCACTCCAGGTCGTCGTGGCCGACCTCGGCGACGTCGGCGGTGTCCTTCAGGTGTCGCTCCCACTCCGGTCTGGCGCCGACCGCCTCCGGCGGCGCGGTCTCGGCGACCTTCCGCAGTCGGACGGTGGCTCCCGCCTTCTCGGCGCCCTCGGCGGCGGCCTGCGCCAAGGTGTGTACGGTGCCGGTGGAGCTGTAGTAGACGATCGCGACGTGCACGGGTTCCACGATTGGCTTCCTTCCTGAGCGGGTCTGACGGGTACGACGAGACAGCCACCCGAGATGTGAGGTGCCGCGCGGACCTCACAATCGGGGGCGACGGTTCGTCGTGAGTGGTGAGTCAGATCGTCTGAAGGAGCCGCTGACACCCATGACAACCACGTCCGAGCCGGGACACGGCCGGTCCGATCCCGGCCTGAGCGCGATCATCAGCGAGCGCCGACAGTTGACCAACCTCGCGTACCGACTGCTGGGCTCCCTGACCGACGCGGAGGATGTCGTACAGGAGACCTATGCCCGCTGGTACGCCATGTCCCCCCGGCAACAGGAGGACATCGAATCGCCCGGTGCCTGGTTGACGACCGTTGCCAGCCGCATCTGTCTGGACCTGCTCTGCTCGGCGCGACTCAGGCGCGAACGGTACGTGGGCGAATGGATCCCCGAGCCGCTGCCCGACCGGGCAGAGTGGATCAGCGGGCGGTCGGCCGGCTTCGCCGACCCGGCCGACCGGGTCACCCTCGACGAGTCGGTCAGCATGGCCTTCCTCGTCGTACTCGACGCGCTGACCCCTGCCGAGCGGGTCGCATTCGTCCTGCACGACGTCTTTCGCTACCCCTTCGCCGACGTGGCCGCGATCGTCGGCCGTACCCCGGCGGCATGCCGCCAGCTCGCCTCGTCGGCCCGCCGGCGCCTTCGCGCCCCGCGACCTGACCCGGCCTCGTCAGCTCGGCGCGCCGAAGTCGTCCGGGCCTTCAAGCGCGCCTGGGAGGCAAAAGACATCGACGCGCTCATCGGTCTGCTGACGCCCGACGCCACGGCGACCGGCGACGGCGGAGGGCTCGTCACCGCCGCGCCCCACCCGGTCGAAGGCGCCGAGCAGGTCGCCCGCTTCTTCGTCGACCGGCCCACCTCGGCAGCCGGCGTAACGCTCCTGGAGTGCACGGTCAACGGTCAGCCCGGTCTGGTGGCCCGGCTCGACGGCGTCACCGTGTCGGTGATGGCGTTCGACATCACCGGCGGCCGCATCGAGCACGTCTGGGCCGTACTCAACCCCGACAAGCTGCGCTCCTGGGCCACTGGCTGACCACACCGAAAATGAAACTGCGCGCCCGCCCTCTACGGAAGCCCGAAGTGCGCACGCTGGAAGATGCGCCGCCCGCCATCCGTCAATAGCTTGACGGCCATGATTATCCCGACCGAGCCAATCGGAAGCTTTCCGCGCCCGTCGGTGCTGCTGGCCGCCATCGCCGATCACGCCGCCGGGCGGATCGGGCAGGCTGCTCTGGACGCGCGGTACGACGACGCCGTGCGGGACACCATCGCCACCCTTGAGCGGATCGGCTCACCTGTGGTCACCGACGGCGAACAGCGCAAGCCGAGCTTCGCGACGTACCCGCTGTCGGGTCTGGACACCCTGGCGCCGGACGGCGCCGTCATCCCGTTCGCCGACGGCCATACGCGGCAGCTTCCCCGCCTCACCGCAGGACCGTTCCGCTACGCGACCCGATCGCAGACGTACCTGACCGCCGCGCGACGGCACGCGACCGTGCCGGTCAAGCAGGCGGTCATCGCGCCGTCCGCGCTCAGCCTGCTGTATCCGGAGGACGGTATCGACGGGTACCCCCGAGAGGCGTTCCTCGACGATCTGGTCGACGAGGCGGAGGCCGACATCCGCGGCGCGCTGGACGCCGGCGCTCAGACCGTGCAGCTGGACTTCACCGAGGGCCGGCTTTCGATCAAGCTCGACCCCTCCAAGGCGCTGCTGCAGGCTTTCGTGGCCCTGAACAACCGTGTGCTCGAGCGGTTCGCTCCGCACGAGCGCGCGCGCATCGGTGTGCACACATGCCCCGGCGGCGACCAGGATTCCACCCACAGCCTTGATGTGGACTACGTCGAGCTGCTGCCGAGCCTTTTCGCGATCGACGCGGGGGTCTTCTACGTGCAGCTCGCCGGCGAGCCCGAGCCAGGGCGGGTGCTCGCCTCGATCGCTGAGCATTCCCGGCCGCACCAGCGGATCTTCGTCGGCGTGACCGACCCGGTCGACCCGGTGGTGGAGACCGTCGACCAGGTGCGCGACCGCGTGCTACGGGCCGCTGAGTACATCCCGCCCGACCGGCTCGGCACCTGCGACGACTGCGGGTTCGCGCCGTTCGCCGACGACATGTCCACGTCGCGGGACACGGCGTGGGCCAAGGTACGCGCCCGGGTCGAAGGAACCGCCCTGGCCGCCGAGCAGCTGGCCGGGTGAGGGCAGGGCCGTAAGAGCTGGCTCGTGCAGGCGCGGTCCGGCGAGCTTCATGCCGTCGCAGTCACCGTCTCTACGGGCTGCCTAGCATTCAGGGCTGATGTCGGCGAACGGTACGCCGAAGCGCGACACCGGTAGCCGGCTGGGTTGTCTACGGAGACGGAACGTTCGGTAGCAGGTCGTCGTCGCGTCCGGTCTGGGGTAGCCCGGCGGCAGCGGCGATGGCCTCGACGGCCTCGTCCAGGCCCGTGGTCTCGGGGAGAACGAGTTCGTCGGGCCAGCCCAGGACGTCGTGAGCGGAGTACCAGCCGCTCATGTGCTCGGCGGTGAACTCACTGGCCTGCGGGCGAGTGAGGTGCCGGCGCAGCGTCTCGGCCAGGGACACGTCGAGGTAGCAGAACAGCGACCGGCCGCGGTGGTCGTCCCGCAGGGAGGTCAGCATGCTTTGGTAGCGGCTGCTGTGCATGATGCCCTCCAACACGACGTGGTAGCCGTGGTCGAGGGCGAACCGCACGGTCTGCCCGATCAGCGCGGGCGCGGCGCCGCCCGGCTTGTCCCGTTCGCGCAGCAGGATCCGGCGCAGGTAGTCCTGCTCGACCAGGGCGCAGCCCCGGCCGTGCCGGCGTCGTAGCTCTCGGGCGATGCTGCTCTTGCCGGAGCCGGAGTTGCCCCGGACGCAGACGAGGATCGTGTCCGAGCTGCCAGTGGGTTCAGCGACCACGATGCCTCCTCGGCTTCAGTCATTGCGCACGGTTAGTGTGAGGGCGGCAACGGTCAGCTGAGTGAGGTCAAGAAGTTGGTCCTCGCGGAGGGTGACGCCGCGCAGGTTGTCCAGCGGCGTCTTGAGGCCCTTCAGCCGGCTGCCCCGTAGGTCGGTGCCGTCGAGCTGGCAGGAGTCCAACTCCAGTCCGGTGAGGTCACAGGACCGCAGCGCGATGCGAGGTAGTCGGCAGGAAGACCACGCGCCGTTGGTGAAAGTGCAGTCGGTGAAGGCGACCGAGCCAGCAGCGACGACGCGTTGGAAGGTGGCGTAGTCGAAGCGGCAACCGTCGAACAGGACGTCCTTGAGGCGTACGTCGGTGAGTCTGGTGCCGGTGAACCGGGAGCCGGTGATCGCGCACCGTTCGATGGCGATGCCGGTCAGGGTCGCGCCGGAGAAGTCGGTGCGGGTGATCTCGCAGCCGTAGAGGCTGCCGGCCTCCCAGGTGCTCTCGCTCAGGTCCACGCCGGTGATCAGGCTGCTGCGGATGTGGGCGTCCTCAAGGTGCGAGCCGTGCCACGCGGCGCCCTCGACGAGGGCCTCGGTGAGGCCGCCGTCAAGGTCCGTCGTGGTGTCGAGGTCGTCCGGTTCGAGGTCCGGCAGGAGGACCTTCACGTCGCCGATCGTGGTGGTGCGCATGTGTCCTCAACCTGTGTGGGCGCGGGGTGGGCACGCCACCCCGCGCGTCTCGCGATCGGTGAACGCCGCGCCATCGGCTCAGCCGCCGCGACCGCGCTCTGGTCCGTGGGCGGCTGGACGGCGGTCACCATCGCGGGAACGGCGCTCTGCTGCTTCGCGCTCACCGTGTGGGCGCTGGGACGTCGTGGTCCACTCGTGAGCCGCGTCGCCCCGCCGGAAAACGCAGTTCAGGGGGCATGGCCAATTAGCCATGCCCCCTGAATATTGCTGGTGCGCCGCCAGGGACTCGAACCCCGAACCCGCGGATTAAGAGTCCGCTGCTCTGCCAGTTGAGCTAGCGGCGCTCGTCGGCAACGGAGAGAACATTAGCACCCCTCCAACACGGGCTCCAATTCGGTTCCCAGGGTCCCCCCTTCGGTCGAGCTTTGCCGGCAAAAAGCCCCAAACCGACCACTGCGGCCAAGATCGGGGCGTGGGTTGCGGCGGTGATGCGGCACGATGTCCGCCAGGTACGCGAGAACAGAGGTGGGCATGGCACGGTTCACGCGAGCCGGGGCGGTGGTGGGCGCCCTGACTCTGGTGGCGTCGCTGGCACTGACCGGATGCGGTGGCGACGACAAGAAGCCGGAATTCGTTGGCGGAGGGTCTTCGGACGCGAGCGCCGCCCCCGGCTCGGCCGCACCTTCGGCACCGAGCACACCGAGCGGGCCACCGCTCACGCTGAGCCCGGCGAACGGCACGAAGAATCGGCCGGTGAGCACGGAGATCAGCGCGAAGCTCCCGGACGGCGGGAAGGTGTCGGCGGTAACGCTGACGGCGGACGGCGGCGGCTCGGTCGAGGGCAAGCTGCGTACCGATGGTTCGTCCTGGGTGCCGTCCGCTCCGCTGAAGTGGGGCACCCGCTACACGGCCACGGTGACGGCGAGCGCCTCGGACGGCACGAGCAGCCAGGGCACCAGCAGCTTCACCACGATGGCCAAGCCGAAGTCGACAATCGGTTCGGGCCTGTACCTCTTCGACGACAAGAGCTACGGGGTGGCGATGCCGGTGGTCACCGAGTTCCACCCCGGTATCCCGAAGAAGGATCGGGCGGCGGTGCAGAAGCGGATGTTCGTCCGGACCGACCCGCCGCAGCCGGGTGCGTGGCACTGGGTCAGCAATGGCACGCAGGCCTACTACCGGGCCCCGGAGTACTGGAAGCCGGGCACCACCATCACCGTGCGGATCGCGCTGGCGGGGGTGCCGTTGAGCAACGGCAAGTACGGCGACATCGACCGCAAGGCCACCGCCAAGATCGGGCGGTCGTTCGAGATGAAGGTCGACAACGCCAACAAGAAGATGACGGTGCACGAGAACGGCGCGGCGGTACGCACGATTCCGGTGAGCCTGGGCAAGAAGAGCACGCCGTCGTCGAGCGGCACGATGGTCGTGATGGAGAAGAAGGAAGCCACGGTCTTCGACACCCGGGACGACCCGGACCCGGCCAACCGCTACGTGACGGACATCCAGTTCGCCCAGCGGCTCACCTGGGGTGGCGAGTACATCCACGCCGCGCCGTGGTCGGAGCACGTGCAGGGGCGGCAGAACGTCTCGCACGGCTGTGTGAACGTGTCGATGGCGAACGCCAGGTGGTTGTTCGACAAGACCCGGATCGGCGACCCGATCACGATCAAGGGCACCGAACGCAGGATCGCCGCCGGTAACGGTTGGACGGCGTGGAGCCTGAGCTGGTCGGAGTTCATCAAGGGCAGCGCGTTGCCGGTGCCCAGCGGTGGGGCCGGCCCGGCGGTCTGAGCCGTCGGCCTCGTTGCGCCGGCTCTGCCGTTGGCGGGGCCGGCGTACCCTTGCACTCCCGCCGCTCGACACGGCGCGGCGACCCCCGCACTCCCGGTACGGAGACGAACCAGGCTCACGAAACGCCGAATAGTAGCAGAATTCGGGCACTATTGATGGCGTGTTTCGGTTCACCCTCGGCAACCGGGGCCGGCTCTGGCGCGTCAGTAGGAGACGATGGGGCAGCGACCACGACTGTGAGGGAATTCATGCGAGCTAGCCAGGACCAGCTGATCCGGCCCGGCGGGCGACGCCGCGTGTTCGCGGCGGGGCTTCTCGCCGTGGCGCTGGCCTTCACCTCGGCCTGCACCGACGGCGACGGCGGCAAGCCGTCCTCGTGGCACGGCGGCGGCGAGAACCCGGCGCCGAAGGCCGCGGCGACGATCAGTGAGCCCGCGGCGGACGCCAAGGACGTGCCGGCGTCCACCGGCATCACCTTCACCACGAAGGACGCCGTGGAGACCGCGGTCGAGCTGAAGGACGCCGCCGGCAAGACGGTCGAGGGCGCCCTCGCCAAGGACGGCAAGTCGTGGCTACCGGCCGGCGCGCTCGCGTACGGCACGAGCTACACGGCGACCGTGACCGCCAAGGGTGACGACGGGCTTCCGGCCACGGCGACCAGCACCTTTACCACCATGGCCAAGCCCGGCAATCAGGTACGGGTGAGCAGCTTCCTCGGTGACAACCAGGTGGTCGGGGTGGGCATGCCGCTGATCGTGAAGTTCAGCCGGGGCATCCCGGAGGACTACCGCGACGACGTGCAGCGCCGGATGACGGTCACCTCGACTCCGGTGCAGGCGGGGATCTGGCACTGGGTCAGCCCCACCGAGGTCCGGTACCGGCCGAAGGAGTTCTGGAAGCCCAACAGCAAGGTTTCCTACCGGGTGCAGGCGGGCGGCCTGCCGATGGGTGAGGGTTGGTACGGGCGCGCCGACCTCTCGGTGGACGTCAAGATCGGCGCGGCGGTGGTCATGACGGTGGACAACAAGACCAAGCGGATGACGGTGACCCGCAACGGCTCTGTGATCAAGACCATCCCGGTCAGCCTGGGCAAGAAGAGCACCCCGTCGTCCAGCGGCACCATGGTCGTGATCGAGAAGCTGCGCAAGACGGTCTTCGACACGTTCGAGGAGCTGGGCCCGGAGGAGGGCTACCGCACCAAGATTGACTTTGCGCAGCGCCTCACCTGGGGCGGCGAGTTCATCCACGCGGCACCCTGGTCCGAGGGTCAGCAGGGCAGCGTGAACGTGTCGCACGGCTGCGTGAACGTGTCGATGGCCAACGGCGACTGGCTCTTCAAGAACACCCAGATCGGCGACCCGATCACGGTCAAGGGCACCGAACGCAAGCTGCAGAACGGCAACGGCTGGACCGACTGGAACATGAGCTGGGACGAGTACGTCAAGGGCAGCGCCCTTCCGTACGAGCCGCCGGCCGACCCGGACGCCACCACCCCGACCCCGGACGGGGCGGTCACCCCGTCCCCCACGCCGACCGCCTGAGCCAGTCGACGGAAGCCCCCTCTTCGGAGGGGGCTTTCGCGTAGACCCTGTGCCGCCCCTGAAACGACTCAGGCCCCCTCCGAAGAGGGGGCCTGAGTAGTGAAACCAGCTGGGTGACTGATGGGAATTGAACCCACGACAACCGGGACCACAACCCGGTGCTCTGCCAACTGAGCTACAGCCACCATGCCGCCGTCGCCCGGTCGATCGCTCCGGGCGGGGTGCGGACCAATAATAGCCACACCGTGGCGCGCCTCGTCCAGCGGGTTCCCTGCTCCCCGCTACGAAGCAGCGCGGTCAGAGTTCGGCGGCGATGGCCTTGGCGGTGTCGACATCCGGGCCGGGCAGCGGAACGAAGACTGTGCGCCGGTAGTACTCCAACTCCCGGATGCTCTCCCGGATGTCGGCCAGCGCCCGGTGCGCGAGACCCTTCTGCGGCTGCCCGAAGTACACGCGGGGGTACCAGCGACGGCAGAGTTCCTTGATCGACGACACGTCGATCATCCGGTAGTGCAGGTGCGCGTCGAGGCGGGGCATGTCCCGGGCGATGAAGCCCCGGTCGGTGGCGATCGAGTTGCCGCACAGCGGAGCCGTACGCGGATCCTTCACGAAGGTGCGGACGTACTCCAGGACCAGGTCTTCGGCCTCGGCGAGGGTGACCGCCGAACGACGGACCTCCTCGGTGAGGCCGGACTTGGCGTGCATCGTCTGCACGATCTCCGGCATCCCCTCCAGTGCCGCCTCGTCGGCGTGGATGACCACGTCGACACCGTCACCCAGCACGTTGAGGTCCGGGTCGGTGACCAGTGCCGCAACCTCGATCAGTTTGTCCCTGCCGAGGTCCAACCCAGTCATCTCACAGTCGATCCAGACGAGGAGATCAGCCACCGGGACAGCCTACGCGCAGCCCACGCCCTGCGGCTGCGCGCTCTCGGCGGACCGGCCCGCTAGGGTTTCGGGGTGCCAGCAGAACCCGTCGCACCGCCCGCCGTCACCGAAGACGATCCCGGCGGCCGTACGGTCCGTCGCCTGGTCGCGGTGGTGGCCCTCGGCGCTGTGCTGCCAGCGCTCTACCTGCCCGGCCTCGTGCACAACTTCTTCGATCTCAAGATCTACATGTCCGCGATGGACTGGTGGCGCGTCGGTCACCCGCTCTACGACTACGTGCAACCCGACCGGGTGCAGGGCGAGTTGTACTTCACCTACCCACCGTTCAGCGCGCTGCTGCTGTGGCCGTTCGGGCTGCTGCGGCTCGGCGCCACCGTGGCGATCTTCACGGCGCTCACCGTGCTGGCCGTGGTGCTGACCACCCGGTGGCTGGTGGTGCCGTTGATCGCCCGACACGACCTGCCCCGGACGTTCACCCTGGTCGCCGCCGTCCTGCTGGTGCTGGCGGTGGAGAGCATCCGCGAGACGATCACCTTCGGCCAGATCAACATGCTGCTGGTCGTGCTGATCCTGGCCGACCTGCTGTTCGCGGTGCCGCAGGCGCGACGCTGGGCCGGGGTGGGCGTGGGGCTGGCGACGGCGCTCAAGCTCTTTCCCGGCATCTTCATCGTGTACCTACTGGCCACCCGGCGGTGGCGGGCCGCGGCGGTGGCGAGCGCGACCGCGGCGGCGGCGACCCTGCTCGCGGCGGCGATCGCCCCACGTGACTCGTGGCGGTTCTGGACGCACGAGCTGTGGACCACCGAGCGGGTGGGGCGCACCGACATCGTCGGCAACCAGTCGCTGTTCGGCCTGCTCAGCCGGTTCACCGAGCCGGCGAAGCCGGACCGGCTGCTCTGGCTGCTGGTGGTCGCCGTGGTCGCCGGCTACGGGCTGTGGCGGGCTGCCCGCGCGGCGCGGGCCGGTGACCCGTTGACGGGCCTGACGTTGACCGGGTTGGTCGGTTCCCTGGCGAGCCCGATCACCTGGACCCACCACATCTACTGGTTCGTGCCCGCCGTGGTGCTGCTCGCCGACGCGGCGTTGAGCGCCGACCGGCCGGACGAGGCACACCGGCGTCGGTGGCTGGCCGGGCTCGCGCTGGGCATCACCGCCGTGACCATCTACGGCGTGGTGACGTTCCAGGCCTGGGGCGCGGGGCCGGTCCACACTCATGACCCGGTCGACTTCGTCGTGCAGAACACCTACGTGCTGCTCAGCCTGCTGCTGCTGGTGGCGCTGCCGGTGCGGTCGAGGCCCGGTGTGGAAAATCGCACCAATTGGACAGACCTCCCGAGTGGCCACGTTCGGCGCTAACCTGTCCTCATCTACCTCAAGCGTCGCTCGGGTAGCACCGATCCCCCGGTGAGAGTGGCCCTCCGCGTCGGCAGCGCGGAGGGCCACTCGCCGTCGCACCCACCACCACAAGCCGAGCCGACAACCGGCCCGGCCGTCACCAGCGGGGCCGCTGCCGACCGAGCCTCAAGCGGTTCGGCCGTGATGGGCCGGGTCGTCGCCCGGCGGGACCGCCACCGGCCGGGCCGTGGGCTCGTCCGCGTCGGCCGGCGGCCAGGCGAGGCTCAGCGTCACCTCCGGTGGGCGGGGCAGCAGGACCGGTTCGTCCAGGTCGGCGAGGGTGGCCGCGCGGGCGGCGCCGATCGCCGACCGGGGACGTTCCGCCGCTCCGGAGCCGACCGGCTCGAGTTGTCGTACCGGCAACGGCGAGGCTGGGTCGGGTTGCCGAAGGCCCAGGCCACTCAGCGAGGTGACCCCGAGCCGGCCGGCGAGCACCGGCACCTGGTCCGGCTCCACCACGAAGATCACCTCGCGAGGGCGCAGCGGTCGCAGCAGGAGCAGCGCCGCGCACACCACCAGCAGCACGCCGACGGTCAGCAGCCCCCAGGCGGCCGGGCCGGTCCACCCGGCCCGCAACTCGGCGCGCAGGTCCAGGGCCAGGTCGGCAGCACCGTCGGGGCGCATCACCACCAGGCTCATGGGTTCGCCGGCCAGGTCGTCCGCGCTCCACTCCAGCGAGCCGATCCCCTCGCGTACCCAGAAGGGCCGGCCCAGCGGCGTGACCGGCCCGTCGGCCGTCGCGACGCCCGGGGTGTCGGCGGCCGGTCCGGCCGGATCAAGCCGGACCGGCAGCGGACCCCGGGCCAGCGCGACCCGACGGACCGTGGCGTGCGGCACCGCCTCCAGCCAGCCACGCACCTCCGCGGTGGGCGCCAATCCGACGAAGGCCGGGCCGCCCGTGGTGCGGGCCTCCAGGCGCAGCCGGGTCTGCGCGGTACGCGCGAAGGGCGCCTCCTGCCGCAGCAGTCGATCGAGGTCGGTGACCACGACCGCGTGACCGGGCGTGCGGACCGTCTCGAAGCGGGCGGCGAAGCCCCCGCCAGGATCGGCGTGTCGGGTCACCAGCCACAGTCCGCCACCGGCGAACAGCGCCGGAATTCCCACGACCAACAGCAGCACTCCGGCGACCACCCGCACGAACCGCATCCGCACCGTCCCCCTCCGTAGCCAAATACCCGGCCGACCTTACCGACGTACGGCGTCTGATCAGGGGATATCCACGGCACGGTGGGTCCGACTCCGGAAAGCGCGCTGGCCCGCCGGGTGATCCGGCGGGCCAGCGGGTGGAACAGGGGTCAGGCCTTGGCGACCGGCTCCCGGCGGGTACGCGCGAACGCCAGCCCGCCCAGCGCCAGGCCGGCCAGACCGGCGACGAGACCGGCCACGCCGAGGCCGACCGCGAGCCCGTTGCCCTCGTCGTCGTCATCGTCGTCGGGCGACGCGACGGCGGCGGTCGGCGCGGCCGAACCCGTCGGCGCCGCCGCGGCGGCCAGGGTGAGCACCGGCGCCGGGTGCTCCGGCTCCTCGGCGCCCGGCGCCGGCTCGTCGATCCACCGCGAGATGTTGCCGTCCGAGTAGGTCTGCAGGGTCTTGAAGACCATCGAGTCGACCTGCGGCAGCGGCCCGAGCGAGACGGGGAACTCCTGGAACTGGCCCGGCTTCACCCCCGCGTCGCCGGACGCCGTCCAGGTGATCTTGGAGACCGCCTCGGTGAGCTGGCTGCCGTGCACCTCGATCGGCGGGTCCACCTTGCGCTTCTCGGTGGCGACCGTCCAGCCGGGCACCGGCATCGTCGACACCGAGCCGACCGGGGCGTTCTCCGGGAGCACCACCTCGAGCTTGACGGTCGACGCGCTGTCGCTCTCGTTCGGCACCCGGAACGCCACCCGGGCGTAGCCGCCCTGGGTCGCTTCCTTCGGGTTCACCGTGACGTGCGCGGACGCCGGTCCGGCGAAGCCGAGCACAGCGGTGGCGGCGGCGGTGAACGCCAGGGCGGCAGCGGCGGTTGCGGTACGCCGGAATCGGCTCATGGGTTTCGCGAACCTCTCTAACGGATGGGCACGGTGGCGGTCACCGTGGCCTGGTCGATGTCGGTCGTTCGGGCGGTGATCTTCAGTTGCCAGTCGCCGGCGCTCGGCAGGCTGATGTCGCCGTAGGCGTGACTGTCCGTCAACCGCAGCAACGGCACCTCGATCGGCTCGATCCCGGCCGAGGGCAGCGCGACGGTCGCCTTCCACTCGGCGACCAGCAGTGGCTGATTGTCCTTGCCGTACGCGTACAGGTGCACCGAGTTGTTGCCCCGCTCGGCCGGGCTCACCTCGACCTCGACGGTCAGGAGCGGGCTGGAGAGCCTGGTGCTGAAGAGGCCGGCCTCGGCCCCGGCGGACGGGCCGGCCGCGGCGGTGCGGGCGGGCGTGGTCTGCACGAGCGTGGCGGACACGGCCAGCACCACCACGGTGACGGCCAACTCCACCAGGACCGCCCGGCGCACCGGCGCCGGGCGTTGCGCCGCGACGCGGCTGCGCACCAACTGCCGGGAGTACGCGGCCACGCCGATGACAAGCGCGAACAGCCCGATCTTGGCGAGCAACAGGCGCCCGTACGTGGTGTCGAAGAGCGCCTGCGGGGTGGCCACCTCGATCAGCGCCTGGACGGTGCCGGCCAGCAGCAGCGCCGAGACGGCGAGCGCCGCCCAGCGCGACCAGATCGGCAGGATCGCGCCCAACTCCCGTTCGTCGGCCTGCCGCAGCAGGAAGACGGCGAGCATCAGCAGACCACCCAGCCAGACGGCCATGCTGCCCAGGTGGACCGCGTCGACCACCACGGAGACCGCCGGCGCCGGGGAGGCCGCCGCGTGCCCGGCCAGTGGCCAGGTCAGCAGGGCGGCGCCGCCGAGCACGGCCAGGATGATCGCGTCCGCGCGGCCGGCGGGCCGGGCCAGCAGCGGGCGGAGCAGGAACACGGATGCCGCCAGCAGGCCGAGTCGGACCAGGTGGGCGGCACCGAAGGCGCTGCCGAACACGCTGCCGAACCCCTCGCCGGTGACGTCGAAGAGACCTCCACCGGCCGTGTAGGGCACCTGCAACCACAGGTCGGCGAGGGTGGCGAAGGCCACCAGACCGAGGCCGGTCCAGGCCAGCCGGGTCGGCCCCCGCCGGGAGAGCCGCCGTGGCCAGAGCGCGGCGAGCACCAGCGCCGGCCCCACCAGCAGCACCAGGCCGGCGTAGCCGAGGAAACGGGCCACCTTCACCGCCGTCTCGACCACCGGATTGGCGCGGCTGTCCGTGCCGGTGTCGACGGGTGGCGTCGAGGGCGCGCCGACCGAGTAGGTGAACGCCCCGGAGACCGGGTGGCTGTCGGCGGAGATCACCCGGAAGCTGACCAGGTAGGTGCCACGGGTGCCGGCCGGATCCACCGGGATGGTCACGACAGTGTCGCCGAACGACGGTTCGCCCCGGTCGGCCCGGGAACCGTCCGGAGCGATGACCCGGATCTTGCCGGGCACCTTCCGGACCGCCTCGCTGAACGTGAGAACCACCTCGGACGGCCCGCTCGGCACGATGGACGCGGCGGCCGGACTGCTGCTCTCCAGCACCGCGTGGGCGCTGGCGGAGGTGGCTGGCGCGATCAACAAGGCGACGACGGTGACCAGGAGGCCGGCGGCTGCGGCCAGCCGGGCGGCCCAGCGGCGGGGGGCGACAGTCATGCCGGCCATGGTCGCCGATGGTTGTCCCATTCGGCGACCCGAGGGGGGTGGTCGCTTCTGTGGTCGCACGTCATGAACTGGTAGTCGGCCCGGGGCGGGGAAAAGTTCCCGACGTGGCGCAGACCATCCAAGGCCCGAACGACCCTGACGCTGGGCCGGGTGCCGCGTAACCTGATGTGTCGTGATCCCTGTCCCGCGTGACTCCGGCGCCGCCGGTCCGGCAGAGCCGGCCGACGAGGCCGCCCGGGACCCGGCAACCGAGTGGGCGCTGACCGCCCGCGACGGTGACCCCACCGCCCAGGCGGCGTTCGTCCGGCTGACCCAGGCCGAGGTCTGGCGGTTCGCCGCCGCTCTGGTCGACCCGGACAGCGCCGACGACCTGACCCAGGAAACCTACCTGCGGGCGTTTCGGGCCCTGCCCGCGTTCGAGGGTCGCTCCAGCGCCCGCACCTGGCTGCTCGGCATCGCCCGGCGTGCCTGCGCCGACCACCTGCGCACCGTGATCAGGCGTCGGCGACTCGACGAACGCCTGGTGGCCAACGCGTACACCGACCGACCGCACCCGGACCCGGCCGGCCAGTTCGGCGCCGCCGACCTGGTCCGCCGCCTCGGCCCCGAGCGGCGCTCCGCGTTCGTGCTCACCCAACTGCTCGGCCTGTCGTACGCCGAGGCCGCCGCCGTGGAAGGGGTGCCGGTGGGGACCATCCGTTCCCGGGTCGCGCGGGCCCGGGACGATCTGGTCGAGGCGGTCGGCGACGCCCTGACCGGCTGAGCGTGGAACTTCCGGCGCGGACGGGACGACAAATGAGCGTGACAGCACCTTCCACCCGCGGCGGCCGTTGGCCCCTGGTCCGCCCCTGGCTCGGCATCGCGGCCCGACTCGGCCTCGCCGCCGTCTGGCTGGTCGCCGGCGCCTCGAAGGTCAGCGACCTCGCTGCCTCCGGGCGGGCGGTCAACGCGTACCAGGTGCTGCCGTACGACGTGGCGACCGTGATCGGCGCGGCCCTGCCCTTCGTCGAGCTGGCGTTGGGCGTGCTGCTGCTGCTCGGGCTGGCCACCCGGCTCGTCGCCGGGGTCTCCGCCGCGCTGCTGGTGGTCTTCATCGCGGGGATCTCCTCGGCCTGGGCGCGGGGGCTGGCCATCGACTGCGGCTGCTTCGGCAGCGGCGGGCAACTGGCGGCGGGGCAGGCCCCCAGTTACCTCCCGGAGATCCTCCGGGACCTGGGATTCTTGGTTCTGGCCGGATTTCTGCTGATCTGGCCGCGTACGCCGGTATCGGTGGACGGGTGGTTGGCCGGCGAACCCGTTGTGGAGGACGAGGATGAGTAGTCGCAAGGGGCAGCGGGACGCCGCCCGGGTGGTCCGCGAGCAGTTGGCCCGCGAGCGGCGCCGCCGCCGCACGATCTGGGTCTCCGCCGCCGCGGTCGTCGTCCTGGTCATCGCCGGCGTCGTCGGCTGGGTCGTCTGGTCCAACCAGCGCTCCGACGACTTCACCACCCCACCCGGCGCCAACGCGGCCGGCACCGGCATCGTCACCGGCGGCGGCCCGGTCACCGTCGACGTCTACGAGGACTTCCTCTGCCCGGCCTGCAAGCAGTTCGAACAGACCAGCGGGTCGACGCTCGAACAGTTGGTGGCCGAGAACAAGGCGAAGGTCGTCTACCACCCGGTCGCCTACCTCAACCGTTTCTCCACGACTGAGTACTCCACCCGCTCCTCGGCCGCCTCCGGCTGCGCCGCGGTGGGCGGCAAGTACCACGAGTACGCCAAGGCGCTCTTCGCCCAGCAGCCGCCGGAGGGCAGCGCCGGGCTCACCGACGACCAGCTCATCGACATCGGCGCCGGCGTGGGCCTCGACCGGGCCTCCTTCGGCGGCTGCGTGAAGGACCAGACGTACCTGACCTGGACCGAACACGTCACCGACGACGCCAGCCGGAGCAACGTCACCGGCACGCCGACCGTCAGGGTCAACGGTCAGCCCCTCGAGAACCCCACCCCGGACGCTCTCACCGCAGCCGTGGCGGCGGCCGGCAAGTGATCCGTACCCTGCTGGGCCGTGCCGGTCTGGTCGCCGCCGCAGCCGGCGTGGCGACCCTGATCAGCGCGGCGCCCGCCGCCGCGCACGGCGCGGACGCGCCAGACGGCACCGACTACCGCACCCGGACCACCGGGGTCGCACCGGCGCGACCCGGGCTTGAGGTACGCGTCATCGAGGCGGGCGCCCGACTGGAGCTGACCAACAACACCGGCCGCGCCATCGAGGTCATCGGCTACTCCGGTGAGCCCTACCTGCGCGTCGGCCCGGACGGGGTCTTCGAGAACAGCCACTCCCCCGCCACGTACCTGAACCGCACCATCACCGGGGACACCGCGCTCCCCGCCGAGGCCGACCCGGCCGCCCCACCCTCCTGGCGGCGGATCGACGACGGGACCACCGCCCGCTGGCACGACCAGCGCGCACTGTGGCAGGAGTCGGCACCACCGCCCGCGGTACGCGCCGCGCCGGACCGCGAGCACCGGGTCCGGAACTGGGCGATCCCGCTGCGCGACGGCACCGACCCGGCGGCGATCGGCGGCACGCTGGACTGGGTGCCACCGCCGGACGCGTACACCTGGTGGGCCGTGACCATCGTGGGGCTGCTCGCGGTGGGCGCGCTCGGCCTGCTCGCCGCCACCGCCCCGGCCGGCGCCCGCGCGCTGTCCGCGGTGGGCGTGCTGCTGATCGTCGGCGGCGCGCTGGCCGTCGGCTACCCCGTGGGACGGGAACTCGACGCGGGAGCCCAAGGCGTGGGCGGGGTGCTGGTCGGGCTGCTGTCCGGGCAGATCTGGTCCCTGCTCACCGGCCTCGGCGCCGTCGCCGCCGGTTGGTACACGCTGAGCCGCCGCCCGGCCGCCGACTTCGTGGTCGCGCTGGCCGGGGCCTGCCTGGCACTCTTCGCCGGAGCGGCGAACGCCACCGTGTTCGCCCGCGCCATCGCCCCCGTACCCTGGTCGCCCACGACCGCCCGGGTGATGGTGGCGCTCTTCCTGATCACCGGCGCCGGCGCGACAGCCGCCGGCATCCTGCGCCTGCACGCCGCCTCCCGCACCACCGCGGCGGCACCGCGGGTCGAGGCCGCCGAGAGTGGGTCTACGGCTGCGGGGTGAACCCGTAGGGCAGCTCCAGGCGGTGTTTTGCCAGCAGGGGGGCGTCGCTGAGCAGGGTGCGGGTGGGGGCGTCGGCGACGATCCGGCCGTCGTCCAGGATCACCGAACGCTCGCACAGCTCCGCCGCGTACGGCAGGTCGTGCGTGACCATCAGCAGGGTCACCGGCAGACCGCGCAGGATCTCGGCGAGCTCACGACGGGCCGCCGGATCCAGGTTCGACGACGGCTCGTCGAGCACCAGGATCTCCGGGTGCATGGCGAGCACGGTGGCCACCGCCACCCGCCGACGCTGCCCGAACGACAGGTGCTGCGGGGCCCGGTCCCGGTGCTCACTCATCCCCACCGCGGCGAGCGCCTCGTCCACCCGGGCGGCCAACTCGGCCCCACGCAGACCCAGGTTCGCCGGCCCGAACGCCACGTCCTCCGCCACCGTGGGCAGGAACAACTGGTCGTCCGGGTCCTGGAAGACGATGCCCACCCGGCGGCGCACCTCGGCCAGGGTGCCCCGATCCGGGGTGACCGTCAGCCCGCCGACGCTCACGCTCCCCTCGGTCGGGGTGAGGATGCCGTTGAGGTGCAGCACCAGCGTGGTCTTGCCGGCGCCGTTGGGCCCGAGCAGCGCCACCCGGTCGCCACGCGGCACGTTCAGGTCGACCCCCCGCAGGGCGACGTGCCCATCCGGGTACGCGTAGCGAACGCCCCGAACGTCCAGCGAGACAGCGGTCTGCACGACACCGATCATGACAGCACGATGGCGGTGGCGGCGATGGAGGCCGCCAACACCGGCACGGTCGCCGCGACCAGCCACTGACCGGCGCTCGCCGCACCCTCGCCCTGCCACACGGCGGGCATCCGCCCGGTGTAGCCCCGGGACAGCATCGCCAGATAGACCCGCTCGCCACGCTCGAAGGCGCGCAGGAACAACGCCCCGATCCCGGCGGCGAAGCCGCGCAGCTGCCACAGGAAACGCGGGTCGTCGCCCCGGGAGATCCGGGCCACCCGCATCCGCCGCGCCTCGCCGACCAGCACGTCCAGGTAGCGCAGCATGAACGTGGCGATCTGGGTGAGCACCTGCGGGCAGTGCAGCCGATCCAACCCCACGATCAGGTCCCGGGTGGTGGTGGTCGCGGCGAGCAGCAGCGAGGCGAGCACCCCCAGGGTGCCCTTGGCCACGATGTTCCACGCGCCGTGCAGCCCGTCCTCGGACAGGCGCAGGCCCAGCACCTCGACCCGGTCGCCGCTGCCGAGGAACGGCAGGGCGACGGCGAACAACACGAACGGCAGCTCGATCAACGCTCGGCTGAGCAACCACCGTGGTCCCACCCGGGCCAGCGCCGCCACCGCCGCCACCAGCACGGCGTACGCGCCGAAGGCCCAGAACGCCTCGCGTGGGGTGGCCACCACGGCGACGGTGAAGACCACCATCGCCACGATCTTGACCTCGGGCGGGAGCCGGTGCACCGGCGAGTCCGACTCGCGGTACAGCACGTGCCCGTGACCGGCTCCCATCCGCGTACCCCCGCTCAGCTGGCCGCGTCGGCGCGGCGCCGGACGTCGGCGGACGTCCCGGGGTCGCCCCCGGTGGGCGTGGCACCTTCGGCGGGCGTCGCCGCGTCACCGTCGGTCGGCGTGCCGCCTCGACGGCGCAGCAGCCAGAACCCGCCGGCCCCGATCGCGAAGGTGACCAGCACCCCGAGCACCCCGGAGAGGCCGGTGGAGACGAAGCTGTTCCGCACGCCCCGTACGCCGTAGTCGGCGAGCGGGCTGTCGGCCAACTCGTGGTCGCGGGCCTGCTGAGCGGGGCAACTCCCCCCGACGATGTTGTCGTCGGCGTCGACGGTGCAGCCCTTGAGCAGGGACGAGTCCAGCCCGTCCGGGTGCGACGAGGCGTAGTTGCTCACCACGCCCGCGAGCAGCAGGGCGACCAGCAGACCGCCGGCCAGGAAGGCCCAGGAACGGTTCTTCATCGGACACCTCCGGCGACCGGGACGGCGGGGGCGGCGGGCGCGCGCAGGGAACGCAGCGCGTACACCAGGTCGGGGCGTACCTTCGCGACGGTGAGCACCGTGGTCGCGGTGATCAGGCCCTCGCCGATGCCGATCAGCAGGTGGACACCGGCCATCGTGCCGGCCAGGCCGCCCAGGTTGTTGCCCAGGTCGGTGGTGCCGCCCAGCCAGTACTGCAGGACGAAGCCCTGCGACGCCACCACCACGCTTACCGTCGCGGCGACGAACGCGGTCACCGCCAGACCGGCCCGGGTACGGGGCAGCACCCGCAACAGCAGCGCGATCAGCGCGTACGCCGCGGCGGTGCCGAGCAACGCCATGTTCGTGATGTTGAGGCCGAGCATCGCCACGCCGCCGTCACCGAAGATCAGCGCCTGGACGACAAGCACCACGGCCACGCAGAGCGCGCCGACCCACGGGCCGACCAGCATGGCAGCGAGCGCGCCACCGAGCAGGTGGCCACTGACCCCGGCCGTGAAGATCGGGAAGTTGAGCATCTGGACGGCGAAGATGAACGCCGCCACCAGGCCGGCCATCGGGGCCAGCCGGTCGTCCAGGTCACGCCGGCCGCGCAGGACGCAGGCGGTGAGCGCGGCAAGAGCGAGCGCAGCGAAGATCGCTGCCACGGGACCGTCGATGATCCCGTTCGAGATGTGCATCGCCAGTGTCTCCACGCGACCTCCCACGCGTCAGCGGCCCGACCGGGCCGGCGTGGGTCAGCCTATTTCCCAAGCATCGTTGTTGCCAGACTCTGGCAACAACGGATGGCCTTGATCACCTTTCCGGGATCAGCTCCGCCGGCCCCGCCCCCTGGTGACCGACTCGGCTCACCCGCCCACACGCCGACGCGTCTCGCCGGCGGCCGCGTCCGGCGGCTCGGCGGTAGGGTCGGGCCATGACCTCGCCCGACCGCCTCCCCCCCGGTGACCCCGCGCCCGAGTTCACCCTCGCCACCGACACCGGCGACCAGCTCTCCCTCGCCGACCTGCGAGGTCGCAAGGTCGTCCTGTACGCCTACCCCGCCGCGATGACCCCCGGCTGCACCAAGCAGGCCTGCGACTTCCGCGACTCGCTCGCCTCACTCCAGGCCGCCGGCTACGAGGTCGTCGGCATCTCCCCGGACAAGCCGGAGAAGCTGGCGAAGTTCCGCGAGCGCGACGCCATCACCTTCCCGCTGGTGTCGGACCCGGACAAGGCGGTGCTGATCGCCTACGGCGCGTACGGCGAGAAGCAGCTCTACGGCAAGACCGTCACCGGCGTGATCCGCTCGACGTTCGTGATCGACGCCGACGGCAAGATCGAACGGGCGCTCTACAACGTCAAGGCCACCGGGCACGTCGCCAAGCTCCGCCGCGACCTCGGCCTGGACTGACCTGTCGTACCGGTTCGCTACGGTCCGTCAGTGGTTCGATACAAGTACACGCCCGAAGCACTGGCCACCGCTGCCGCCGCCGCCCGCAACATCACCGAGGTGATGCGGTTGCTCGGCGTACGCGTCAGCGGTGGCTCGCACGCGCACATCAGCCGGCAGCTCAAGCGATTCGGCATCGACACCTCGCACTTCACCGGTCAGGCACACAATCGAGGCGTGCGGTGGCGGCGGATGTCGCCCACAGAACTGTTGGTAGTACTGCCGGCCGGCTCTCGCCGAATTCCGGGCGTCCGCCTCAAACGCGCCCTGGCGACAATCGGCCTGCCCGAGACCTGCGAGGTGTGCGGCACCGGGTCAACGTGGCAAGGCGCCAGGCTGACGCTGCACGTGGACCACATCAATGGCGACTTTCTCGACAACCGGCCACGCAACCTTCGCCTGCTCTGCCCTAATTGCCACAGCCAGACCTCCACATACGCTGGTCAGCGACGGCCCGCTCTCGTCGAGCCTGAGGTGGTCTACGATCCTGATGCGGTTACTCCGACCGGCTTTCCGATAGGCAGGCGACTGCCTCGTCGGGAGGAGTGCCCGTGGACGCTGGTTGAGTACAGCTTCAAGGGGCCGTAGCCCAACGGCAGGAGGCATGCGGTTTAGGTCCGCACCAGTGCGGGTTCGAATCCCGTCGGCCCCACAGCTTTATCACCTGGCAACTGATCCTGGCTCGGACAGAGTCAGGATCAGTTGTCGGGCGCGTCACTGTCGCGGGTCATGGGCGTGGTCGTCGAGTCAGGATGGCGGGCGTGAGTCTGCGCTTCGTTCTCGACCCCGACCTGACCCCGCAGCTACGTGCCGAGATCGTCGACCTCTGGGTGGACGTCAGCAACGCCGGCGGCGCGGTCGGCTTCGTCCCGCCGGTCAGCGCCGCCGATGTGCACGTCATCGCCGATCCGACCTTCGCCGGCATCGTCGACGGACCGGACCGGCTGCTGGTCGGCTACTCCGGGGGCCGACTGGTCGCAATGTTGATCTTCAGTGACAACCGTTTCCCGCTCAAGGCGCACTGGTGTGTGGTGAAGCGGGTGATGGTCCACCCGGACACCCAGGGCACCGGTTACGGCGCGGCGCTGATGGTGGAGGCCGCCCGGCTGGGCCGGGCGTTCGGCCATGAGGCGCTGCACGTCACGGTGCGCGACGGGCTGGGGTTGGACAAGTTCTACGGCCGCCTCGGGTACCGGGAGATCGGCCGGCTGCCGGGCGCGTTGCGGGTGGCCCCCGATGACGACCGGGACGAGATTCTCATGTGGCTCGATCTGACGGCGGCCGACTGAGCGGACCACCGCCGCGCGGCCCGGACGGGTCCCGCACGAACGGTCAGCCCGTGCACCACTGGGCATTCGCCGGGGCCGAGCTGGTGGGCGGCGCGTCGGTGGCCGGCGTGCTCGTCCGCGCCACCTCGACCGGGCGGCGAGTCGGTGTCGGCGTGACGGCGGGCCGGTTGCTCGGCGGCCGGGTCGACGCGGAGGGACGCCGAGTGCTCGCCCCGGCGCCAGGTGCGTACATCCGGACCGTGCTGTTCTGCACCTGGCCCGGCGCCATCCGAATGCCGCCGACGGTGACCCGGTTGCCGTACACGTCGGTGACCCGGACGTTGAACGGGCCCGGCCCGGCACCGGAGGCGATCAGCCAGTAGTTGTAGTCCTGCCGGGCGGCCGGCTGCCAGGGGCCGCTGCCACCCTGCCGGACCTCGACGGAGCGCAGCGGGTTGCCGTGGTTGCCGATGCGGACGGCGAACCACCACTGCGACGCGCCCTCCTTGATCCGGAAGGTGAGTGGTCCCGGCAGCGGCGGGTTGACCACCGCGCGGTAGGTGACCGGAACGAGGCCCTGGACCGGGTCGGCGATCCGGGCGAACGCCTCCCGGGACAGGTCGAGGTGGCCGGGCTCGCACTCCGGGCACTGGTCCATGATGAGCACCCGGACGGTGCCCTTGGGGCCGACGACGTCGAGGAATCCGCCGCAGGCGGCGCCGTCGGAGTATTCCGTCGGACCGAGCGCGACGTAGAGCCGGTTGGCCGGGGCGGCCGGGTTCGAGCAGTTGCCGCCGGCGCCCTTGGAGTCGTAGAAGGTCGCCTTGCCGTTGTGCGTGGCGTTGCCGGTGGGCGGCGCGGCGGCGAGCGTCCGGCCGGCGGCGCAGGCCGGGGTGGAGCCGGAGCGCAGGGTGAGGGTGAGCCCCAGCGCCGCCGCGAGGACGGTGACGCCGGTGGCGACCAGCCAGGGCTTCACGCCGGACGACGGCGCGGGCCGGTCCTCTGGAGGATGGTCCAGGTCGATGTTGATGTCGACAGCGCTTCCGTCCGTCACGACGGCGATGCTGCCGGACCGGGGCGCGTACCGACAAGCGGGCTAAGTCAAAGCTAAGACAGCATCGACGGACGGTGACCGTGGGGTGCCGATTGCCGGTCGGCCGTTCGGTCAGGGCGCGATGACGACCGGGGCGTCCACGGCAAGCGGTCCACTGTCGAGCGGCACCAGATTCAGTCCGAAGAGGAGTTTCTGCCTGACGTTGCGGTGCCGCCCGAGGGTGCGCAACGGCTCCTTCGTGCGTACCCCGGTCTCCTGGTCGGTGGTGGTCACCACGCAGCGGTCGCACGGCCCGGCGGCCCGGAACGACCGGTCGCCGATGCGCACCGGCCGACCGACCCAGTCGTCCTCGGCCCAGGCCGGCGCGCCGCTGACCACCAGGTTGGGTCGGAACCGGGTCATCGGCACCGGTTCCTCCCCGGCCTCGGCCAGCCACTCGTTGAGGGCGTCGAGGGAGGCGGCGTTCGTCAGCAGCAGCGGGTAGGCGTCGGCGAAGCTGACCTGGTCACCGGTGTCGTGTTCGCGGGCGCCGGCGGCCAGGTGGCGGGTGGGTTGGGCCAGCCAGACCAGCCGGACCGGTCGGCTGAGCAGCGCGCCGAGCCAGTCGTCGGCCGCCTGGCCGGCCGCCAGCGCGGGGACCGGGAACGTGCGGCTGCGGAAGGTGCGCACCGCGACGGGTTTCCCGTCGGTCGGCTCCGGCACGTCGAGGTCGGGCGGCCCGTCGGCGCGCAGCGACAGACCCCCGGGACGCACGGTGGCGCGCAGGCCGACCAGTCGGGTCGTGTCGCGCTGGGTGACGCCGACGCCGTCGGCGTCCACGAGCATCCAGCGCCGGTCGCCGGCCAGGCCCCAGGGATGCACGTACGCGCCGTCGTGGTCGAGCCGGTGACAACCCTTGATGGGGTACGTGTGAATCGAGGTCAGCCGCACCCGGCTACCATGCCACGCCGATCCCGTCGCCCGGGTACCAGTGGTTGGCCGGGCTCTCCCGGTAGGCGAGGAACCGCCGGCCGGTGCGTTCGGCGTGTTCGGCGAGCACGTTGGTGCTGGTGACGTTGTCGGTGAGCAGGATCGCGCCGGGGGCGAGCTTGGGCTCCACGGCGTCGAACTCGCGCTTCTCGTGGGCACGACTGTGGTCGCTGTCGTGCAGGAACAGGTCGACCGGGCGGTCCAGTGCGCCGATCGAGGCGATCGAGTCGCCGATCACCAGGTCGACGACCTCCGACCAGGGTGCGACCCGGGCGAGGTAGCCGGCCTCGGGGTTGATGTCCAGCGAGGTGACCCGGCCCGGGTGCCCCTCCTGGGCGTTGCGCAGGAGGGCGGAGGCGAGGACACAGGTGCCCAACCCCTTGTCCACGCCGGTCTCCACCACGTGCGCGGGGCGGGTGGCCCGGACGATCGCGTACCAGCCGACGCGTCGGGCGTAGCGGACCTTCTTGTCGGCGAGACCACGGCGGGCTGCGGTGGCGGTGGCCTGCTCGATGTGGTGCCGCAGCGCGTCGTCGGACTCGATTTCGGCGACGTAGCCGCGGACCTGTTGGACCGGAATGTCGCAGACGACGCTGACGAACCAGGTCAGGTGGTGGCGGCTGAGCTTGGTCAGGTCGTACGTGTAGTTGTGATGCTCACGGGAGGTGACCAACCACCGCGCCGAGGCGCGCAGCACCTTGGCGTCGTGGCGGGCGACCCGGGCGAGCCGCTTGGGAAATGCGGCGACGGGTGCGAGTGGGGTACGGGCGATGGCTCGGCGCAGCTGCGTGGCGTCCACCGCTGCTTCATATCAGGTTCGGGCAATCGTTCGTGGAAAAAGTCTTTCGGCCGAGATGTGCAGCCGGACGGACCGTACGGGGGTACATGCTGGTAACCCAGAATCAGTAGCATCGCGGCATGCAGTATCGCCAGGAGTACGTGGATCCCCAGACCCAGTTCATTGACCCGCAGTCGCAGCCTGAGCCGACTGAGGCACCGCGATCGCGGCGTCGCCGCCCCCGGTGGCAGAAGGTCGCCCTGATCACCTTTCTGGTGATGGCGTTGCTGGGCGGTGGCGGTCTCATCGCAGGCGGGCTTTACTTCCGCTCGATCAATTCCGGGATCGACCGGGTCGACGCGTTCGCTGACGTACCCGAGGAGGGCCGTCCGCAGGCAGCGGCCAAGGGCGCTCTGAACATGCTGATTCTGGGTAGCGATTCCCGTGATCCGGAGGGCACGACCGGCTCGCGTACCGACAGCATCATCCTGGCCCACATCCCGAAGGACCGATCGAGCGCTCAGCTCGTCTCGATCCCCCGCGACACCTGGGTGGCGGTGCCGCGTTCCAAGGACGGCAACAACGGCGGTCGCGATGCCAAGATCAACGCAGCCTACGCCTGGGGTGGCGTGCCGCTGATGGTGCAGACCGTGGAGAAGTTCACCGACGTCCGGATCGATCACGTCATGATCGTCGACTTCGCCGGATTCGTCGAGATCATCGACGCACTGGGCGGCGTCGATATCGACTCGGAGAAGTCGTTCACCTCGATCCACCCGCCGTTCCGCAACTTCAAGCAGGGCATGCAACGGATGGATGGCGAGGCCGCACTGGACTATTCGCGGCAGCGTAAGCAGTTCGCCGATGGCGACTTCGCCCGTATCCGGCACCAGCAGCAGGTCATCAGGGCAATCATGGACAAGGCGGCCTCGGGCGGCATCCTCACCAACCCGGGCCGGCTCAACTCGTTCGTCAAGGCCTCGTCCAGCGCGGTTTCGGTGGACGAAAAGATGTCCCTGCTGGACATGGCGACCGACCTGCGCAACCTGCGCGGTGGCAACATGACCTTCCTGACCAGCCCGACAAAGGGCACCGGTCGGGTCGGCAGCGAGAGCGTGGTCTTCGCCAACAGCGAGAAGGCCAAGTCGTTCTATGGTGCGGTCCGACGCGACGCGGTGCCGGAGATCCTGGCCGCCGGGAAGTAGGGCATTCAATTGTCCATCCGGCTCTGGCGGCGCAGCTGAGCGGCTCATATCCTGCGATCGCCCGAAGGCGCGACATGTAAGGCCGAGGGTAGTCACGGGGGAGGAATCGATCATGTCACGCCATTCGGCGGTCGGTTATTCGACCGCGTCCGACGGAGCCACACAGCAAGCGGTGGTGCCGCAGCAACAGGCCGGTCCGGAACAGTCGGCTCCACAACAGTCGGTGGCAGCAGACGACAAGCCTGCCAACGATGCGCCGACTGTTGCCGCGATGCCCCGCGTCGAGCGGCCCGATCCGGCGGTCAAGGCGGCGATGGTCCCCGGTCTCGACACGACGGCGGTGCTGCCCTACGCCAGCTCCAGGGCCTCGACCGGCACCCGTTTCCTGCGCGCCTGGATGATGACGGCTCCCGTCGATGTCGTGGCGCTGCTGACTCCGTTGCTGCTGACCCAGAACTACTGGCGCGGGACGCTGGCCAACGCCGCCCTCACGGTGGCGATCTTCGCGGCGGGCGGGCTCTACCGGGCCCGCCGGCACGTCAGCATCCTCGACGAACTGCCGATCCTCTGCGGGCGGCTGCTGGCCTCGGCCGCGGTGGTGGCGATCATCGCGGCCGAACGGCACGCCTCGGTGGACTACGTGACCAGCTTCATGCACGGGGTCGCGCTCTCCGCGGCGTTGGTGATCGCTGGTCGTGCGCTCAGCCGGAAGTTCACCATCGTCGCGCGTCGGCGGCGGTGGGTGGAGCACAACGCCATCATCATCGGTAGCGGTCCGATCGGCGTGGAGCTGGCCCGGCTGCTGAGGCGCTACCCGCAGTACGGCCTGCGCTTCGTCGGCTGCGTCGACGCGGCGTCCCGACAGGACTCCGGTGCGGTTCCGCTGCTCGGCACCCTCGACAACATCGAACAACTGGTCCGGCTGCTCAACTGCGACGTCGTGGTCATCGCCGACCCGGACTGCACGGAGTCCACCCTGATCGCGGCCCTGCTCCAGCCGAACACCTCGCGCTGTGACCTCTGGGTGGTGCCCCGCCTGTGGGGGTCCCGGTCCCAGGCCGGGTACCCCGACCACATCGGCGCCATCCCGATCGCCAAGATCGGCGACACGACCCTGTCCGGGCCGCGCTGGGCCATCAAGCGGGCCTCCGACGTCCTGGTCGCCACGCTGGCGCTCATCCTGCTGAGCCCGGTGCTGCTGCTCTGCGCCATCGCCACCTTCATCGACGGTGGTCCCGGCATCTTCTTCTACCAGGAGCGGATCGGCCGGTACGGCAAGCCGTTCAACGTCATCAAGTTCCGGTCCATGCGCCCGGTGGACGAGCAGGAGTCACAGACCAACTGGTCCATCGCCCACGACCGGCGGGTCGGCCCGATCGGGCGGTTCATGCGCCGGACGTCCCTGGACGAGCTGCCGCAGCTGTGGAACATCGTGCGCGGTGAGATGAGCGTGGTCGGGCCCCGGCCGGAGCGGCCGCACTTCGTGGAGAAGTTCTCGGCCGAGTATCCGAACTACGCGATGCGCCACCGGGTGCCCGTCGGCCTCACCGGGCTCGCGCAGGTCAGTGGCCTGCGCGGCGACACCCCGATCTCCGACCGGGCGAGGTTCGACAACTACTACATCGAGAACTGGTCGCTCTGGCTCGACGTCAAGGTGGTGCTCCGGACGGTCGCGGAGGTGTTCCGCGGCGGTGGTCGCTGACGACCACCGCCGGCCGGTCCGGTCGTGACCGTCAGTCGCGTACGAGGAACGGCAGCATCTTCGGCTGGTACCCGCCGCCGACGTAGCGCGCCGGATCGGCCTGCAACACCGAGGCCAGCAGGGTGCCGACGACATCTCGGAAGTCTGTCGTCGCCTTGAGGTCACCGTCGTCCAGGTCGGTCAGGCTCGGCTGCTCCCCGTAGAGCCCGCCGGCGACCTTTGAGCCCAGCACGAGGACAGGGCCGGCGGTTCCGTGGTCGGTGCCGTCCGAGGCATTCGCCCGGACCCGCCGGCCGAACTCGCTGTAGACGACAGTGGTGACCTGTCGACCGGCCTCGGTGCGCGACAGCCGGCCAGCGAAGCTGGTCAACGCCTGGTCGAGCTGACGCAACAGGAACTCGTGGCCGAGCCGCTCCGAGGCGTGCGTGTCGAACCCACCGAGGCTCACCGAGTACACCCGGGTGGGGACCCCGGCCTCGACACACTGCGCCACCCGCGACAGCTGTGCGGAGAGGACGTTCGACCCACCCGTACTCGTGGCGGGGCTGTCCGGTTGGACGGTGGCCTCCAGCGCCGCGTTGACGGTCTCGGCGTGCCGGATGAGCTCGTCGATGTTGATGAGGTTGGCGTACGCGTCCGCGGCCCGCGCCTGCAACTCCGACTCGTTCGGCTCCCTGCGCCCCAGCACGCCGACCATGTCCGCGGTGACTCCGGGTGGCAGCTTGAGCCCACCGATGCTCACGCAGGCTCCGGTACGGGTCTCGCCGGCGAGAAGGGGCGGAAGCATGGGCTCGAAGCTGACCGCGGCCTCGGGCGCGGCCTTGGTGCCGTCCAACCACCGGCCCACCCAACCCGAGCTGGTCGGACCGCTGGGCGAAGCGGTCTGCCAGATGTCCATGGAGCGGAAGTGACTGCGATCCGGCTTCGGATAGCCGGCTCCGAGGACCACCGCCAGCCGTTGCTCGCCCCACAGGGAACTCAAGCCCTTGAGCATCGGGTTCAGCCCCAGCGCGGCGTCCAGACGAAGCACCCGCTCCGGTTCGTAGGCCAGCTCGGGCCGGGCCGCGTAGTAGGCCCGACTCGCGTACGGGATGACCGTGTTGAGGCCGTCGTTGCCGCCGTAGAGCGTGACGATGACCAGCTTGGACGTCTTCCGGTGGTCTTCACCGGCGGACGCCTCACTGGCCGTCCGCAGCAGACCTCCCAGGCTCAGTTTCGCCGCGCCGGCCACGAGGGCGCTGCCGCCGGCAACCCCCGAGGCCAGGAGGAATCTGCGCCGGGTCACTGCATCCATGTCACGTCACCAGGTATTCCGGGCTCGCCAACCCGATGGTCAACAGCCGCTGCGGGTCGGTGGTGGCCTTCAGGACCGAGTACGTCCTGTTGGTCCAGGTCTCGATGGTAAGGACGTGCGCCACGTCCTCCGGGGTCAGCCGTTGGGCCGGAACCAGCTGGGCGATCCGACCGGCGAAGTTCAGGCGGGCCTGCGCCGCCCCGACGGTCAACCACTCCACCCCGGCCGGCCACCCCTCGACGCTCGGAGGCGCGAACGGCAACTGACCCAACCGTTCCAGACCATTGAGGACGTACGTCGACATCTCATCAGACAGCTCCCCTGGCCGCAGCCCCAGATGCCGCATCGCGCCGACGAACCACTCGGTCGGCTGCTTCACCAACCTGCCGCCGCTGGCACGGAACGCCTCGTCCTCGAAGAGTTTCCGGAGCATCGACATCGAGTTCGGAAAGACGGCCACCATGGCGTCCCGGGTGGACTTCGGAATCGGGTCGGTCGACGAGGCATAGCGGAACCACAGGCGTTCGGCGATAAAGGCGGCACATCGATCCTGCTTGAGCAGGAAGTCGACGAGGGAGTGGGCGTCGAAGTTCTTCGTCTCACCGAGAATCGTCTTCGCCCCGTTGTCGTGCCAGGCCGGGTTGAAGTAACTGCGGGCGCCGTCGTAGTCGATTCTCCAGCCGGTCAGCGCACGACCCGCCGCCTTCACATCCCGCTCGGAGTACCGGCCGATACCGAGCATGAAGAGTTCCATCAACTCGCGGCCGAGGTTCTCGTTGGGGGCGGTCCGCGTGTTGGATTCGCCATCGAGCCAGAAGACGAGCGCCGGGTCCGTGATCATCTTGTGCGCCATCACCGCGAAGTCGAGCGAGCTGCGCAGATTTCGATGCTGCAACAGCATCAGCTGCGGCCGCATCACCTTCCGCACCGAGGTGGCCCAGTGCCCGTGCCAGAAGAACCACAGTTTCTCGCGGGTCTGGTGATCGGCCACCGTGAGGCGGTCCAACCACCACTGGGTGATCCGCTTCGTCTGCTCCCAACGCTGCTCGCCCGCCTTGGCGCGCTGAGCGGCGGTCGGGTTCGACAGCCCGGCGAAGGGATCCGGGCCCAGAACAGGCACGGGGGCCAGCGAGGCTCCCACGTCCGGTGCTGTCGGCGCCGTGAGAGCGGCGACTGTCGCCTCGTACCCTGCCTTCTTCGCCGCCGCCAACTCAGCGGCGGTGGGGCCAAAACCGGCGCGGCGCAGTAGCAACGCGAGATCGTCGGCCATGCCAGCAAATGTATGCGACGTCCAGGACACGGTCGAGCCACGGGTCTGATATCCACCCATACCTCGCAGCGCCCGAGCCGGCGCGGGTAAGGCCGGCCCTCCTACCGGGAAATGCCCTCCCCGGGCGTCGCCGCGCGGGGCGGTCGACTCGCTTCGCGCCCCGAGCAGCGCCCCTCGCCCGGTCTCGACGTCGCCGGACAGCGCGGCCGCCATCGTTCTGTGCGGCCCGCGCCAATTCTTTTACGCGTGATGGTGCCAGGGGACTAGCGGACAGGCCGGCCGCGGCCGGCGGCGCGGGCTCGCAATTGCCCGACCGCGAAGTGTCGACGGGATGAATTGGTGGCGACGTTCCGGACCGTTGTCGCTCCGATCAACGGAGCTTCGGCGCGATCGGCCGGCGGGGCACCGGTCGGCCGGGAGGCGCGATACTGACCTCCGGGCTGGTGAGCCGGGTCAGACCCGCGTAGTCGCCGTTGAAGACGTTCTTGCTGTAGTTGCCGGGCTGGGACGAATCGCCGGGCGCGTACTGCCAGATGGTCTCGGTGGCCCAGCCGGCGGGCAGCGGCGGCCGGGTCGTGGTGTAGCCGGCGATGTCCAACAGGAGACCGCCGAAGGAGGCGTCGCTGTTGGTGCACGGGTTCCAGAAGTTGGTGTTCGTGTAGATCATCATCGGTCGACCGATACGTGCCCTGACCTGGTCGGTGAACACCCGCACCCAATTGGTCAGCTCCGCCGGCGTCAGCCCGTAGCAGGTCGGGGCGCCGGCCCAGTACGGCCACTCGAAGTCGAGCATCGGCACCAGCGTGCGGGAGTCCTTCGCCCACCGCATGTTGTCGATGAAGTAGTTGGCCTCACCCACCGGGTCGCGCCCGTCCGGGCGGGCGAAGTGGTACGCGCCGACGAGGAGACCCGCCGCCTTCGCCGCGGTGTAGTCGCCGTTGAAGTAGGGATTGAGGTAGTCGTTTCCCTCGGTGGCCTTGATGTAGACGAACTTGTTACCGTCGGCCACCACCGCGCCCCAATTGATCGGCCCGAGGTTGTGGTCGTGGCTGGACACGTCGATGCCCCGGACGGTGTAGCCGGCAGGCGGGTTGGCCAGCGCGGACACCGGGCTCTGCCGGACTCCCGGCAGGCCACCGGCGACGGCTCGGCCACCACCGTCGGGGGAGGCGGCCGCGCTCGCCGCCGGTGACGTGCTGAGCAGGTTGACGGCCAGCGCCGAGGCGACCAGCACCGGAATCCATTTCCGTGACATGAGTGGCCCGAATCTCCTTGCTCAGGAGCCGACACCTCGCGGTTCGTCAGCGAATGTCGACATCGCGTGGACCGGCGGATCAACCGGCGCGAAAGTACGGTCGCACTTTACGCAAGTGAGGGCTGTTCGCGCTGCCCTGCTCCGCAGAAGTGAATAGCACCATGCCGGAACATCAGCCCGCCGATGCGTTCACCATCAATCAGTCCGAAAGGCTGAGCCATCGATGCCACGGTTCCACGAAGATGGGCTGCGTCTCTGCCGAAAGGCGGGGACTTTCAAGTGCGTCCGTTCTGGACGCTGACCCCACGGGGAGTCTCACGTGTTCCAACTTCGCCGAGCTGGTCGCTCGGTCACGGCCGGGCTCGCCCTCGCCGTAGTCGCAGCCGCAACGATCTCCAGCGGCGGTGCCGCGTACGCCGCGCCGTCGGATGGGCACAAGCTGCCGCGAGCCCTCAAGTCCGCCGACAAGGGTGCCATCAAGGACAGCTACATCGTGGTCCTGAAGGACACCAAGGCCGACCCGGCCGCCGTCGGCGCCAGCGCCAAGGCTCTCACCAAGCAGTACGGCGGCGCTGTCTCGCACACGTACAACCGCTCGATCCGGGGCTTCGCCGTCCGGATGAACGAGGCGCAGGCCAAGAAGCTGGCCACCAACTCGTCGGTCGCGTACGTGGAGCAGAACCGCAAGGTGTCGAAGAGCGACACCCAGCTCAACACGCCGTCGTGGGGCCTGGACCGGCTGGACCAGATCTTCGCGCCGTTGAACAAGCGCTACACCTACCCGAACACGGCGAGCAACGTGCACGCCTACGTCATCGACACCGGCATCCGCATCAGCCACCAGGAGTTCGGCGGGCGGGCCAGTAACGGGTACGACTTCGTCGACAACGACACCGTCGCGAACGACTGCAACGGGCACGGCACGCACGTCGCCGGCACCATCGGCGGCACCAACTACGGCGTGGCCAAGGCCGTCAAGCTGGTTGGCGTGCGGGTGCTCGACTGCGACGGCAACGGCACCTACGCGGGTGTGCTGTCCGGCATCGACTGGGTCACCGCGAACGCGGTGAAGCCGGCCGTCGCCAACATGAGCCTCGGCGGCGAAGCCAGCGACGCGATCGACGCCGCGGTGGAGGCCTCCATCGCCTCCGGCGTGTCGTACTCCGTCGCCGCTGGCAACGACGCCGATGATGCCTGCCTCCAGTCGCCCGCCCGGGCGGCCTCGGCGATCACTGTGGGAGCGACCGACGAGGTCGACTTCCGGGCGTTCTTCTCCAACTACGGCCAGTGCGTGGACATCCACGCTCCGGGCCACAACATCCCCTCGTCGGTGGCCAGCAGCGACACGGCGATCGACACGTACAGCGGCACCTCGATGGCGAGCCCGCACGTCGCGGGCGCCGCCGCGCTCGCGCTGTCCGCGAACCCGACCTGGACGCCCCTGCAGGTGCGTAACAACCTCGTCTACGGCGGCACCCGCCGGGTCGTCCGCAACACGGCGTACACCGGTACGAGCGACGTGATGCTGCGCATCGGCACCACTGCGGTTCCGCAGGTCACCGGCCTGCGCGCGCTGGCCAACGGCAAGACCGTCACGGTGGGCACGGGCGGCACCCAGCCGCTGAAGGCCAGCCAGCCTCCGAGCCAGATCGGTGATCTGGAGAAGTTCACCATCGTGAGCGCGGGCACCGGCTACATCGCGTTCTCGTCCTGGGCGAACGGCAAGTACGTCAGCGCCACCTCCGGCGGCGCCGGCTCACTGATCGCCAACGCCAGCACCATCACCGACGCCGAGCGGTTCCAGGTGGTGATGCAGGGCGACGGCACGACCACCCTGATCGCCAAGGTGAACGGCAAGTACGTCACCGTGCCGTCTGGTGGGGCCAGCCCGCTGATCGCCAGCTCCACCACTGTCGGTACGGCCGAGAAGTTCATCTGGGCGTCGCCGGCGGCTGTCGTCGTCCTGAACTCGGTCAAGAACAGCCGGATCGTGACCGCGCCGAGCGCCACGTCGCCGGTGATCGCCAACGGCACGACCGTCGGCAACGCACAGAAGTTCGACATGCTCGACCTCGGAGATGACGCTGTCGCGCTGCGCGCCCACGCCAACTGGCGCTACGTCACCAGCGCGGTCAACAGCAGCGGCAACCCGACCGCGTTGATCGCCAACTCCACCACGCTCGGCACGCCGCAGTCGTTCTGGCTCTATCACTGGGGCGACGGCAGCATGGGGCTGCAGTCGCAGACCAGTTACAACATGGTGGTGGCACCGAGCACCACCTCGCCGCTGATCGCCAGCTTCGACCCCGAGTCTGAGGTGTGGACGACGGCGACGGACTTCACCCACGTCGTTCAGACCGTGGGCTAAGCACCAGCGCCTGACCGTCGCGTCCTGACGCGACATACCCAGAAGGGGCCGCCGAGACAATCGTCTCGGCGGCCCCTTCGCCATCCGGGCTGGTTCGTCAGCGAGGCGGTCCGGCGTCCACCCCTGACCGCGGCGATAGCGAGGCGTACGCCGCCTGCAGTTGCTGACGGACCGCCGCCGAGCTGTGGTGTGCCACGACCCACTCCCGCCCGTTGACGGCCATCCGCTCGGCGGTCGCCGGGGAGGACAACAGCGCCGCGACCTTCGCGATCCAGCCAGCGCTGTCGTCGGCGACGCTGACGTGCACACCGTCCTGCACACCGGCGCGGTCGGCCACCATGCTTGTCGTCACGCTCGGCACCCCTGCGGACATGGCCTGGATGAGCTTCAGCTGCACCCCGGTACCCCGGAAGATCGGCGCGATGGCGACCGCCGCGTCCGAGTAGTAGGGCTCGACCGCCGGCGCGTTGGCGTGCAGCTCGATGCCGTTCCCGACCAGCGCCTGGACCGCCTTCGGCGGGTCCGTGCCGACGATCCGCAGCCGGGCGTCCGGGACCGCGTCGCGGATACCCTGCCAGCACTCGCGCACGAACCACATGAGGCCGTTGACGTTCGCCTCGTAGCTGAGCCGACCCACGAAGAGGACGGTCGGTGCGATCGGGCCCTGCTGCCGCTGCACGGAGAAGTCGCAGGGGCTGCGGACCAGGTAGGTGTTGGGCCGCTCCTGGCCGGGCAGGGACGGCGCCGAGAGCATCAGCGGCACCCCCTTGCGGACCAGCTCGTCCTCCCGCGCCCGCATCCGACTGCCCTCCACCCGACCCAGCGCCCGCCAGGCGAGGTTGGGCCCGTGCGAGGCCAACTGCTCGTAGTACTCGCTGCGGAACTCGTCCAGGTCGACGATGACAGGCGTATTGCCGCAGGCCTCGACCAGGTGGACGGTGCGGAAGACGTTGAGGTGCACCACGTCCGGCTGGAACTCGTCCAGCTGCTGCCGCAGGGCATCGGTAAGCGCCTTCGGGCTCGCGTACCCCGTCTGCAGGGAGACACCGGTACCGAGCGCACGCGCGGAGCGCAGCATGGAGCCGGCGAACGGGTTGGCGACGAGCGTCCGGTCCTTGACCGGCAGTTGCTCGGCCAGCTGCACCTCCTTGTCGTCGTGCGTCAGCGCGAGGAAGCGGACATCGTGCTCGGCGGCGAGCATCTCCAGGATCACCAGGCTTCGCGGACGAACCGACGCCGGGATCCAGGGCGCTACAAACAAAATCTTCAAATCGGCAGCCTCCTTAGGGCGGACGCGAGGAGTCGCTGAGCTCGCGTGCCGTGCTTCGCGAAATAGACCTGCATGCCGGCCCGGTACAGGTTGTTCTTGCCGACCGCAGCGGTGCTGGTGCTCTCCTTGTGCTCGGCGACGCTCGTCCCGACCGACACGACACCCCAGCCACCGGCGGAGAGCCGGGTGCAGAGGTCGACGTCCTCGAAGTAGAGGAAGAAGTCGCGGTCGAAACCGCCGATGGCCCGGAAGGCGTCGCCTCGTACGAGCATGCAGAAGCCCGACACCCACGCGGCCTCGCGCACCTGACCGGTCGGTTCGACATCGAGATATTCGAGCATCGTGAACTTCTTGCGCAACGGCCCCACCCGCGCCAGCGACCGCTTCAGCCCGCTGGGCACGAGCTCGTCGACCCGGAGGGCGGCCAACCACTCCTTCGCCATGCTCGGCGCCGGCCCCGCCGAGATCCCGAAGCGCCCGTCGGGGTATCGCATCAGCGGCGCGACCACCCCCCGCTTCGGGTCGGCCCGCAGCGCCTCGGCGAGGTGCGCGAAGGAATCGGCGGTGATGTGGCAGTCGGGGTTGAGCAGGAAGTAGGCGTCAGCGTCGGGGACGGTCTCGGCGGCGGCGTTGATGGCCTTGCCGAATCCGACGTTCGGCAGCGAGATGACCTGGTAGCCGAAGGATTTCGCGACCTCGACGCTGTCGTCGGTGGAGGAGTTGTCCACCACCACGACGTGGTCGATCGGCAGGGCACCCAGGCAGCCCAGGCTGAGGGGAAGCTCCTTGGCCGAGTTGTAGGAGACGATGATGGCTGCGATCTTCACTGTCGACCCGCAATCGCGTAGGCGTCGAGGTACGAGCGGACCGTGTCGTCCCACCGGAACGTCCGCTCGATGTGTGCGCGGGCACGCCGACCACGCTGGGCGGCGTCCTCCGGTGATTCGACGGCGGTCCGGACGGCCGCCGCGATCTCGTCCGCCGTCGACGCGACGAACAACATCGAGTCGTCACCCCGGACCGACTCGGCCGGGCCGCTGGACGTGATGACGGGACAGCCGAGAGCCATGGCGTGTGCCACCTTCATCAGCACGCCGCCACCCACGATGGACGGCACGACGACGGCGTGGGCGCCGAGCATCTCCGACTGGAAGTCGGGCACCGCACCGGTCACCACCACCCGGCTGTCGTTCTCGCCGAGACCGATCACGTCGGGGGTGGGATCCGCCCCGACGATCCTGAGTTCGGCGTCCGGCAGGCTCTGCCACACGATCGGCATCACCTCTCGGGCGAGAAGCTCGGCGACGAGGACGTTCGCACGTCGCCACATCGCCCCGGCGAACACCAGACGCGGTCGGCCGGTCACCGGCGGCGGCGACCACGACCGCTCCCCCACGTGGATGCCCGGCCGGGCGAGGACGGTGTTGGCGTTGTACGTCTTGGCCACGGCGAAGTCGGCGTCGGACAGGGTGATGACGGCCGCCGCCTGCCGGATCGCCGCCCGCTCGAACCGTCGGGTCCGCACCAGCTCGGCGAGGCGGTACGGCCGTTCCAGGCCGGATGACGCCCGGTACGACTCCAGCATCACCTTCTCGGTGATGTCGTGCAGACCCAGCACCGACGCCCGGCTGAGCCCGACGACCTCGGCGGACTGCAGGTACTCCGCGTGCACCACATCGGGCTGGATCCGCCGGATCAGCTCGGCGGCCTCCTGGGTGGCCTCGCGCGGCCACGCCTGGCGCAGCCACGCCGGTTCGACCCGGAGCCGGTCCAGGTGGCTCGGACGCGCGACGACGTTGGACGGCAGCAGCGTGTACTTCAGGTCGTCCCGTTCGGACGCGGCGGTGTTCCCCGGTGAGTACACGAAGAGGTCGACCTGTTCGGCCAGCCGCGGCGTGAGCTGCACGATCGTGTCGGCCGCGGCATGGTTGTGCTGGCCGTTGGGCGCGAATGGGGTGAGCAGCAGGACGCGCATCAGTCCAGCCGCTTCAACAGCGTCGTGACGAAACCCTGCGCGACGCGACCCTGGGCCGCGACCCGCCCGGCGGCCTCCCGGAACTCCTCGGTCGCCGCCGCGGCCTGGGTGGCCTTCCGGTAGAGCGTGTCGGCATCGACGTCCGGCGGCACCACGTACTCGCTGAGCCCCAGATCGACGAAGGCGTCGTGGACCTTCCGCTCGTAGGCGATGGCCACCGTGGGAACCCCGATCGCCACGGCCAGGAGGGCCGCGTGCAGGCGGGTGCCGAGGACGAGCTGGTTCGTCGCGAGCGCCTGCAGCCAGGTACGGAGCGCCCCGGAGAGCGGTTGACTGCCGTCCAACGGGGTCTGGTCCAGGGCCAGCAGGTCGCGGAAGGCACGCTCGTAGATGACGCGGTCGTCCTCGCCGTGCGCCCCCCGGCCGAAGGCCATCGGCAGGAAGGTGCCCGACCATCCCTCCTGGCGCAGCCGGGCGGCACAACCGGCGGTGGACGCCAGCAGCGGGCCCTCCATCTCGGGTGCGAGCGGCCGCATCGACAGCGCGAAGCGCCGACCGGCGTCGACCCGCTCAAGGTCGGGCAGCGGCAGGGTGTACGCCATGTCGCCGATGACTTCGGCGCTGGAGCCGAAGTGCGACGCGGTCCGCTCGTCGCGCACCCCGACGCCGACACAGGCTGCGCCGATGACCCGGAGCAACTGTCGACCGAACGGCGTTCCGCCCTCCCGGACGCCGACGCCGACCGTGGCGACGGGTGTCCCGGCAACCTTGGCCATCGCGATGATCCGGGCGAACATCGGCAGCGTGCCGGGCCAGGACAGGTTGGGCGAACGCTCCTGGAAGACCGTTCCGGGGCCGAGGAGCAGCAGATCACACGACTTGATCGACCGTTGGACCGCGACCTGACGCTCCGATGCGCCACGAGCCCGCAGCACGGGCATGTTCTCCGTGTCCACGCCGTGCAGTTCGGCGACCCGGTCCGGGTTGGGGCAGAAGACCACGAACGTCGCGTTCTCCTTGACCGCGCGGACGCAGGTAATGAGCGAGTGGAGGAGGATCTCGTCTCCGAGATTGTCCGATCCGAACCACCCGACTATTCCGACCCTCACATGTCCTCCGTCGTCGCGGCCTGCAGGTGACCTGCGGCCCTCCGTTGAGCCAACAATTTGGCGGTAGCCAGCACGAGAATGACGCCGCCCAGGATGAAGGACGCCAGGGCGGGTTCCAGGACGGCCAGCAGCACGGCGAGCGCGCCGACCGCCGCCGCCACGATCACGAACGAGATCACGACCGGGCGTACCAGTTCCTTTATCCGCAGGAACCAGAGCAGTGACCCTGCCACGACCAGCTCGTTCAGCACCATCGCCGTTGCGGACCCAAAAGCGCCGTACGTTCCGTCGAGTGCGACGTTCAGTCCGACGCTGCCGCAGATGCTCAACGCCAGCACGATCAGCCGGCTGGAGGCGCGGCCCTGGGAAAGCAGAATGGCGGACAGGCCGAAGTTGCCGAATCGTAGGACGAGGAAGAAGGTGAGCACCATCGCGAGCGTCGGAATGTTGCCGGCATGGTCGCCGAACAACACCGCGGTCCCGATCGGGATGCCGATGAACATGACGCCGGCGGCGGCCTGACCCGCGAGCCCGAAGAACCGGAAGATCGTGAGCGGGTCGTTCGACTGGGCGGCTCCGGACGCCCGGCGCGGCGCGGCGTAGGCGAGCGCGCCGACGCCCATGGACGCCGCGACCTGGACCACCGGCCCGACGATCGCCGCTGCCGACACGTATTCGCCGACTTCCGCGGCCGCGACGAAGAACGCGAGAACGAACACGTCGCCACGGAAGTAGAAGAGACCGAAGAGGTCGGCGGCGAAGTACGGCAGGGCCTGCCGGACGTGCTGGACCGCCCGGACACCCCGGGAGTCACGCAGCGCCGGCAGGATGCGCACGATGAGGAACGCGGCGGCGGACCGGAGGACGGCCGCTGTCGACATGTAGACCGCGGCGTCGCCGAGGGTGAGCCCGTCCAGCAGCCACACGTCGACCGCGCACGCGCCGACCAGCAGGAGGCCGGCGGACACGTTCGTGAGCGGCTCGACCCAGGCCGAGGGCGTGCCCCGGACGAGGACCCACGCCGTCTCGTTCCACTGCTCCAGCAGGCTGGCCACGAAGATCAGGAAGAAGGCGACCTGCGCCTCCGGGGGAAGGACCGCGCCGATCAGGGGGTACGCGACGGCGGCGGCCACCATCAACGCGGCGAAGCGCCCGCAGTGGATCCGCGCGACCACGGGCGGTGACACCGTCCCCGCGGCCGCCTCCCTGGTCAGGTAGGTAGGCAGACCGAGGGAGAGCGCGGCGGCGGTGAAGGACGCGATGAGCGTGGCGAGACCGTAGAAGCCGACCGCCTCGGTGCCGGCGCCCCTGGTCAGAAACGCCATCACCACCAGGGTGGTGGACCGGGTTGCCAGGGTGGAGATGCCCAGCAGACCCGACACGATGGTCAGAGATGGTCGCCGTCGCTCCGGCGTGGTGACCTCAGTCGCGACCATAGCCACTCGCAACCCTTACGTAGCGCGACCGGGCGTAGAAGTAGCCGGCGATCAACGCCAACATCAAGAAGTACGGCCCCTGCATGAGCCCCCATCCCGTCATGCCGATCAGGACCAGGCCCGGCAGCGCGCTGACCAGAACCCGGGGCGCCAGCTCGGAGGTCCGCACCCGGAACACGGAGTGGATGGCTGTCGTCGCGGTCATCGCGAACGGCAGCCAGAGCAGCAACGCGCCGACGATGCCCAACTCCGCGGCGCTGAGCAACAGCACGTTGTGCACGGGCACGCCACTGGCGGTGAGGGGATCGGAGGCGCCGGCGATGGCCACGTAGCTGTTGGGGCCCACCCCTGCCCACGGATGCTCCCGGATCACGTCGAAGGCGACCTGGAGCAGGTGCTGACGGTCGCCACCCTCGGGGTCGGCCGTGAACCGCTTGATCAGCCACGGCACCGACACCAGGCCGAGCAGGCCGGTGATCCCGATGACGACGAAGTACTTCTTCTGCCAGCGCCCGGTCACGAACTCGAGCACCACCAGGATGAGGATCATCGAGACCACGGCCGCGAGGACCGACCGACTCTGGGTGAGGGAGACGCCGAGGAAGACGACACCGAGCGTGCTCCAGGCCACCCACCGCTGCCGCACCGTCTTCTGCGGCAGGGTCAACGTGCACATCCCGCAGAAGAACAGCAGCTTCGCCAGCTCGCCCGGATGGCTGGTCAGGCCGGTGGCGCGGCCGAGCACGTCGAGCGCCTGTTGGCCGGCGATGCGGCGCAGCGGAAAGCCGAGGACCGCCATCGTGATCGCGAAGAGCTGCAACCACGCCACCGCCGCGAAGGCCCAGAGCAGGACGGAGTTCCTCCGGTCGGCACGTTCGGCGGTGACCCCGATGGCGAACACGATGGCCACCAGGCTGAAGTGCACCAGGCCGCTCACGGTGCGCGGGGACGAGTCCCAGGCGAGCACGGCGAACAGCAGCATCCAGCCGAGGAACGGCAGCCACGGGAAGAAGGCGCGGGCGAGTTGACGCCGCGTCTGGATCCCGATCACGACCACGGCCGCCGCGATCGCGATCGTGTACGTGTACAACATCGGCGTGCCGGTGGCCACGCCGCTGTAGATCACCACCTCGGACGGGGCGAGGGCGATCGGCGCCAGACCGAGTGACGCCACGAGCACGGCCAACACGGCGACGATGCGTTGGTCCGGATCGGATCGCAGGCCCTCGACGAGCGCCCGTCCGGTCGAGGTCAGCTGCGTGAGCAGGCTCGGGGCCCGGTGGCGGCCCGACGAGTGCGGCCCGGACGCCTCGTCGGCGGGGCCGGTGGCCGGGGCGGTGGCCGGACTCGCGGCGGGGCCCGCGGCCGGGGCGACCTTCCGCTGGGCTAGAACCTCACTGGGGTTGAGCCGTGTCGTCGGGGCATGGCTCAGATCATCCTGGGGATGACCATCGCCGACGCCGGGCAACATGACGATCTCCGTATCAGCGTCGGCCGACCAGTCACCGCCGGGGCTGCGCTGGTCGTGCGGGGGTCTGCTCACGCCTTACGCCCAGGACATTGAGGTGAAACTCCAGAATCGGTGAAGACCGCTTCGGGCGAAGCCATGCTTCGGGCGCTCATCATAGGGGTGGCGCCGACAACGTACGCAGGGCCGGGCATGGCTGACTTTCGGGTAAGCGGGAAGCTAGTTCGCCGGCACCGTTGATACGTCTTCTCGACGGCCGAAACAGATGACATGTCGGTCAGAAACGCGCGTTGTCACGCACGGAGTTGACCACGCGACGAATATCATCCATATACGCTGATGGGCCGGTCATCCGCAGCACCAACTGGCGGTCGATGGCACCGTCCGGCGAGGAGCGCCAGAACGCGACAAGAACAATGCCGTACCTTTCGGCGCCGTTCAGTTTGAGAGTCTCGGCCAAAACGACATACTGCCCGGCGCTGCGCCATTGCAGCCCCCACGCCTCCTCGGCCTTGCGCAGGGCGATCCGTTGTTCCTCGTTGCAATCGCGGCAGTCACGGACGATCAACTCGCCGCCGACCTCCGAGTTGTCCCCGATCGAGGCGCCGCAGTTGTACTCGACCAGCCCCTCGGCGCGACTGCCGGGGGTGCAGTCCCAGTTGGCCGGCGCCAGGAACTTGATGCCGAGGCCGTCCGGGTCGAGCGTGCGTACCGCCCCGCTCTCGACGAAGGCCGGCCACCGGGGCCAGTCGCCCGGTCGGGGCGGCTCCAGGCCCGGCTGCTGGGGCGGGCTGGTCGGCAGCGAGGCCGTCGGGCCGGACTGGGCCACGCCGGTGGGCGCGGGGCTCGCCGTCGTGGGCTCGGACGGCCCCCCGAGGCTGCGCCACGCGAAGGCGCCCACACCACCGACGAGCACCACCACCAGGGCGGCGATCCCGATCCAGAGCCCGGTCCGGCTCTTGCGGGGCGGAGAGGGCCGGATCCGTTGGGTTGGCGAGCTGAACGGGTCGTGCGGCGGCGCGGCGAAGGTGTCGGGGCCCGGCCCACTCGCCGGGGAGGTGTACGCGGCCGGCGGTGACGAGGTCACCGGCCCCGGCGAACTGGGTACGCCGGAGACGGAGTGCGGGGCCGCGGAGACCAGTTGGCCGGGGATCGGGCCGGACTGCACCGCCCACGGGGCCTGCGGGCCACCGGACACGGGCTGTGGTGGACCCGACACCGGCGGCGCGGACACCGACGGCGGGGCCGACACCGAAGGCGGGGCCGACACCGAGGGCGGCGCGGAGACCGAGGGCGGCGCGGACGTCGGTGGGGCCACCGTCGGGGCGGGGATGTAGTCGACACCGAGGGCCCGGAACAGCTTCTCGGCACCGGGGCCCGCCTCGGCCGGGTAGGCCACCCAGGGCGCGGCCGCGGAGAAGTCGGCGTACGTGTAGGGCATCGGATCGGCCGACTGGGCCAGCAGGTCGGCAGCCCCGGCGAACGCCTCACGCCAGCCGGGTGTGGCCGCCACGGCGGCGTCGAGCACCGCAACGGTGACGAACCGGCCCTGCTCGTCGATCGCGGCCCATGCTTTCCCCACCGGAGACCCGCCGAGCGCGTGGGTGTACCTGTAGGGGCCTTCCGGCTGCATGCGCACTCCTCCGTTGAACCGCCGTGCGGATAGTACCGACCGCCGGCCAACCCGGCCTGCCCCGCCCGGGGCGGCCGGTGGCAGCCGAGAGCGCTTGCCAGTGAAAGTTCTCATGCATAGAGTCGGCCCATGAATGAAGGAGCTGTCGAGGCACCCGCTGACCGGGTGCTCGACCTGTTCCAGGGGGTGCGGCTCACCCCCACCCAGCGCCGAATCGCGCACTGTCTGGTGCAGCACGCCCCCACCGTGGCCTACCTGTCCGCCGCCGAGGTCGCCGAGCTGGCCGGGGTCAGCCAGCCGTCGGTCACCCGGTTCGCGGTCGCGCTCGGCCACGACGGCTACCCGGCGCTGCGCCGCCGCCTGCGCGACCTGACCGCCGCGACGCCGGGCGGAACGACGGACGCCGGCAACGAGCTCCAGCAGGCGGTACGCGCCGAGATGGACAACCTGGACCGACTGGCCGGTCAGCTCGCCGACCGGGACCGGATCGCCGAGACCGGGCGGTTGCTCGCCGAGAGTCGCCCGCTGCCGGTGCTGGGCCTGCGCGCCGCCGCGCCGCTGGCCGCGTACTTCGCCTACTTCGCGGCCAAGGTGCACCCGGACGTACGGGTCCTCGACGACGGCGGCAGCCTGCTCACCGACCGCCTGGAGCAGGCCGCCGAGGCCGGGGCGTCCGCCGTTCTCGCCTTCGTGCTGCCCCGCTACCCCCGGGAGACCCTGGACGCGCTGCGCGACGCCCGCCATGCCGGGCTGACCGTGGTGGCGATCACCGACTCGCCGGTCAGCCCGGCCACCGAGCACGCCGACGTGGTGCTCGCCGCCGCGGTCGGCGCGCAGCTCGTCTTCGACCTGCACACCGCCCCGATGACCCTGGCCATGGTGCTGTTGCAGGCGATCTGCGATGCCACGCCGGCCGACACCCAACGCCGACTGGAGGCGTTCGAAGCCTCCGCGGCCCGCCGACAGTTGTTCCTCGGTTGACCGGAGGAGAACCAGAGATGACCCAGCCCATTCGTGCCGCACGGGGCAGCCAGCTCACCACCCGCGGGTGGCAGCAGGAGGCCGCCCTGCGGATGTTGATGAACAACCTCGACCCCGAGGTGGCCGAACGCCCCGACGACCTGGTGGTCTACGGCGGCACCGGCAAGGCGGCGCGGGACTGGCCGTCGTACCACGCGTTGGTCCGCACGCTTACCGACCTGCGCGAGGACGAGACGATGCTGGTGCAGTCGGGCCGACCGGTCGGGGTCATGCGCACCCACGAGTGGGCGCCCCGGGTGCTGCTGGCCAACTCGAACCTGGTCGGTGACTGGGCGACCTGGCCGGAGTTCCGCCGCCTCGAACAGCTCGGCCTGACCATGTACGGGCAGATGACGGCCGGTTCGTGGATCTACATTGGAACGCAGGGCATCCTCCAGGGCACCTACGAGACGTTCGCGGCGGTGGCCGCCAAGAGGTTCGACAGCACCCTCGCCGGCACGCTGACGCTGACCGCCGGCTGCGGCGGAATGGGCGGCGCGCAGCCGCTCGCGGTCACCATGAACGGCGGCGTCTGCCTGATCGTGGACGTGGACCGCACCCGGCTCGACCGTCGTGTGCACGACCGCTACCTGGATGAGGTCGCCGACTCCCTGGACGACGCGATCGCCCGGGTCCGCGCGGCGAAGCGGGAGCGCCGGGCGCTGAGCGTCGGCGTGGTCGGCAACGCCGCCGAGGTCTTCCCGGAGTTGCTGAACCGGGGCGTCGAGATCGACATCGTGACCGACCAGACCAGCGCGCACGACCCACTGGCGTACCTGCCGGTAGGGGTGGAGCTGGCCGAGGCCCGGGACTACGCCGCCGCGCAGCCGGCCGACTTCACCGACCGGGCCCGCGCGTCCATGGCAAGGCACGTCGAGGCGATGGTCGGCTTCCTCGACGCCGGCGCCGAGGTGTTCGACTACGGCAACTCGATCCGGGGTGAGGCGCAGCTCGGCGGGTACCAGCGCGCCTTCGACTTCCCGGGCTTCGTACCCGCGTACATCCGGCCGTTGTTCTGCGAGGGCCGGGGTCCGTTCCGCTGGGCGGCGCTGTCCGGCGACCCGGCCGACATCGCGGCCACCGACCGGGCCATCCTCGACCTGTTCCCGGAGAACGAGTCGCTGGCCCGGTGGATCAAGCTGGCCGGTGAGCGGGTCGCCTTCCAGGGCCTGCCGGCCCGGATCTGCTGGCTCGGCCAGGGCGAACGGGACAAGGCTGGCGTGCGGTTCAACGACATGGTCGCCTCCGGTGAACTCTCCGCCCCGGTGGTGATCGGCCGCGACCACCTGGACACCGGCAGCGTCGCGAGCCCGTACCGGGAGACCGAGGGGATGGCCGACGGCTCCGACGCCATCGCCGACTGGCCGCTGCTCAACGCCCTGGTCAACACGGCCAGTGGCGCCTCCTGGGTGTCCATCCACCACGGCGGCGGCGTGGGCATCGGCCGGTCGATCCACGCCGGGCAGGTGTGCGTGGCCGACGGCACCGCCCTCGCCGGTCAGAAGATCGAGCGGGTGCTCACCAACGACCCGGCGATGGGCGTCATCCGGCACGTCGACGCCGGCTACGAGAGCGCCCGCGAGGTCGCCGACCGCACCGGGGTCCGGGTGCCCATGACCGAGGGTGCCGCGTGAGCGACGACCTTTCCGCCCGGTTCCGGGCGCTGTGGGACGAGATCGCGCCGGTCGGGCGGGACGCCGACAGCGGCGGCTATCTGCGGTACGCGTTGACCGAGCCGGAGCGGGAGCTGCGCGCCTGGTTCCGCGCGCAGGCCGAACGCCGTGCCATGCCGGTCACCGAGGACGGCAACGGCAACCTCTTCGCCCACTGGGGTGACCCGGAGGCGTCCGACGCGGTGCTCACCGGCAGCCACTTCGACTCGGTGCCGCACGGCGGGGCGTACGACGGGCCGCTCGGCATCGTGAGCGCGTTCCTCGCCGTGGACGAGCTGCGCTCCGTCGGCGTCACCCCGGACAGGCCGCTGGTGCTGGGTGCCTTCGTCGAGGAGGAGGGGGCGCGCTTCGGCGTACCGTGTCTGGGGTCGCGGCTGCTCACCGGGGCGCTGTCGGCCGAACGCGCGGCCGGCCTGCGCGACGCGGCCGGGGTGAGCTTCGCCGAGGCGCTCGGTGACCGGCCGGCGGGCGCCCGCCCGGAGTTGCTGGGCCGGTTCGGCGCCTTCGTGGAGTTGCACGTCGAGCAGGGCCGCGCGCTCGTCGAGACGGAGTCGCCGGTGGCGGTGGCCAGCGCGATCTGGCCGCACGGCCGGTGGCGCTTCGACGTCGTCGGCGAGGGCAACCACGCGGGCACCACCCGGATGGCCGACCGGCGCGACCCGATGCTGACCTACGCGTTCACGGTGCTGGCGGCCAACAAGGAGGCCCGGCTGCGCGGCGCGCACGCCACAGTGGGCCGGGTCGCCGTCGAACCCAACGCCACCAACGCGATCCCGTCGAGGGTGACCGGCTGGCTGGACGCCCGGGCCGCCGACCCCGAGACGCTGACCGGGCTGGTCGACGCGGTGCGCGGCAAGCTCGCCGAGCGGGCCCGCCGCGACGGTACGACGGTGACCGTCACCGAGGAGTCGGCCACCCCGGTGGTCGCCTTCGACGGCGGGCTGGCCAACCGGCTGGCCACGCTGCTCGACGCGCCGGTGCTGCCGACCGGCGCGGGGCACGACGCCGGGGTGCTCGCCGCGTACCTGCCCACCGCGATGCTCTTCGTGCGCAACCCGACAGGCGTCTCGCACTCCCCCGCCGAGGCCGCGACCGACGGCGACTGCGCGGCCGGGGTACGGGCGTTGGCCCGGGTGTTGGAGGAGCTGACATGCCGGTGACACCGACCCGCTGGCTCGCCGAGTACGCCTGGCTGCCCGAGCACGCCGAACCCACCCCCGACGTGCTGATCGAGGTCGACAGCGGCCGGATCACGGCGGTGACGCCGCTGACCCCGGGCAGCAGGCCGCCGGCCGGGGTCGAGGTGTACGCCGACGCGGTGCCGCTGCCCGGGCTCACCCTGCCGGGCCTGGCCAACGTGCACTCGCACGCCTTCCACCGGGCGCTGCGCGGACGCACCCACGGCGGGCGGGGTGACTTCTGGACCTGGCGGGACCAGATGTACGCCGTCGCGGACCGCCTCGACCCGGACACCTACCTCGCCCTGGCCCGGGCCGTCTACGCCGAGATGGCGCTCGCCGGGATCACATGCGTGGGCGAGTTCCACTACCTGCACCTCCGGCCGGACGGCGGCGCGTACGACGACCCGAACGCGATGGGCGCGGCGCTGGTGGAGGCCGCCGCGCACGCCGGGATCCGGCTCACCCTGCTGGACACCTGCTACCTGACGTCCAGCGTGGACGGTCGACCCCTCGCCGGGCCGCAGCGCCGCTTCGGCGACGGGAACGCGGCGCGCTGGGCCGAGCGGGCGGCGGCGTTCCAGCCGACGGACCCGCACGCCCGGGTCGGCGCGGCCGTGCACTCGGTGCGGGCCGTTCCGGCTGATCAGTTGCGCACGGTCGCCGACTGGGCCCGTCAGCGGCAGGCGCCGCTGCACGTGCACCTCTCCGAGCAGCCCGCCGAGAACGACGAGTGCCGGGCCGTGCACGGGCGCACGCCCACCGCGCTCCTCGCCGAGCACGGGGTGCTCGGTCCGGACACCACCGCCGTGCACGCCACCCACCCCACCAGCGCGGACCTGACCCTGCTCGGTGACAGCCGGACCGGGGTGTGCCTCTGCCCGACCACCGAACGGGACCTCGCCGACGGCATCGGCCCGGCCCGGCGGATGGCCGACGCGGGCGTCCGGTTGAGCCTCGGCAGCGACAGCCACGCCGTAGTCGACCTGTTCGAGGAGGCCCGGGCGGTGGAGCTGGACGAGCGGCTGCGTACCCGCCGACGCGGCCACTTCGCGCCGCTCGACCTGCTGAGCGCGGCCAGCGTCGCCGGGCACGCCGCGCTGGGCTGGGCCGACGCCGGGAGGATCGCGGTGGGCGCCCGCGCCGACCTGGTGACGGTACGCCTGGACAGCGCCCGCACCGCCGGGGTGCCGCCGGTGGGCGCGTTCTTCGCGGCCGGCGCGGCAGACGTCGAGCAGGTCGTGGTGGACGGCCGGGTGGTCGTGGCCGAGGGCCGACACCTGACCGTCGACGTGCCGGCGGAACTGTCGTCCGCGATCGAGGCGGTGACCCCCTCATGAGCGGCAGCCTGCTGGTCGACAACATCGGGGAGCTGGTCACCAACGGTGCCGGCGAGGGCCCGCTCGGCATTCGCCGCAACGCCGCCGTGCTGGTCGAGGAGGGCCGGGTGGTCTGGGTCGGGCCGTCCGCGTACGCGCCGGCCGCCGACCACCACGTCGACGCCGGTGGGGCAGCCGTGCTGCCCGGTTTCGTGGACAGCCACGCCCACCTCGTCTTCGCCGGGGACCGGGCCACCGAGTTCGCCGCCCGGATGGCCGGCCAGCCCTACACCGGCGGCGGCATCCGGACCACTGTCGGTGCGACCCGGGCCGCCACCGACGAGGAGCTGCGGCTCACCGTGCGCCGGCTGCGCGGGGAGGCGCTGCGCCAGGGCACCACGACCATGGAGATCAAGAGTGGGTACGGCCTGACCGTCGCTGACGAGGCCCGCTCGCTGCGGATCGCCGCCGAGACCAGCACCGAGACCACCTTCCTGGGCGCGCACGTGGTGCCCGCCGAGTACGCCGACCGCCCCGACGACTACGTCGGACTGGTCTGCGGGCCGATGCTGGCCGCCGCCGCCCCGCACGCGAAGTGGATCGACGTGTTCTGCGAGCGGGGCGCCTTCGACGTGGACCACGCCCGCGCCATCCTGGCCTGCGGGCAGGCCGCCGGGCTGGGCGTACGGCTGCACGCCAACCAGCTCGGCCCCGGCCCCGGGGTGCGGCTGGGCGTGGAGCTGGACGCGGCCAGCGTCGACCACTGCACCCACCTGAGCGACGCCGACGTGGACGCGCTGGCCGGCACGGCCCACAGCGACGGGTCGGGCACCCGCACGGTGGCGACCCTTCTGCCCGGCGCGGAGTTCTCGACCCGATCGCCGTACCCGGACGCCCGCCGGCTGCTCGACGCCGGTGTCACAGTGGCGCTGGCGACGGACTGCAACCCCGGCTCGTCGTACACCTCGTCGATGCCGTTCTGCGTGGCCCTCGCGGTCCGCGAGATGCGGATGACCCCGGCGGAGGCGGTCTGGGCCGCCACCGCCGGGGGCGCACGGGCGCTGCGGCGCGACGACATCGGTGTCCTCACCCCCGGCGCGCGGGCCGACCTCGTCGTCCTCGACGCGCCGTCACACCTGCACCTGGCCTACCGGCCCGGTGTCCCCCTGATCCGCCAGGTAATTCGCAACGGAGTTCCGCAATGACGAACGTGTCCATCCAGCCCACCGGGATCACCGCCGACGACGTGCTCGCGGTGGCCCGCGGCACCGCCACGGTCGTCCTCGCCCCGGCCACCATCGAGGCGATGGCGACCAGTCGGGCCATCGTGGACGGCATCGAGTCGTCGGGCCGTCCCGTCTACGGGGTCTCCACCGGGTTCGGGGCGTTGGCCAACACCTTCATCGCCCCGGAGCGGCGGGCCGAGCTGCAACACGCGCTGATCCGCTCGCACGCCGCCGGGGTGGGCGCCCCGATGCCGCGCGAGGTGGTCCGGGCCATGATGCTGCTGCGGGTCCGGTCCCTGGCCCTGGGCCGCTCCGGGGTCCGGCCGCTGGTCGCCGAGGCCCTGGTCGACCTGCTCAACCACGACATCACCCCGTGGGTGCCCGAGCACGGCTCGCTGGGCGCCTCCGGCGACCTGGCGCCGCTGGCGCACTGCGCGCTGGTGCTGCTCGGCGAGGGTTGGGTGCTCGGCCCGGCCGGTGAGCGGCAGGACGCGGCCGACGCGTTGACCGCCGCCGGGCTCAAGCCGATCGAGCTGGCCGCCAAGGAGGGGCTGGCGCTGATCAACGGCACCGACGGCATGCTCGGCATGCTGCTGCTGGCCATCCACGACGCGGCGCACCTGTTCGCCATGGCCGACGTGACGGCGGCGCTGGCCATCGAGGCGATGCTCGGCTCGGAGCGGCCGTTCCTGCCCGAGCTGCACGCGATCCGGCCCCACCCCGGTCAGGCGGCGTCGGCGGCGAACATCCACCGGCTGTTGCAGGACTCCCGGGTGATGGACTCACACCGCGACGACCTGGCGCACGCCGTACAGGACGCGTACTCGATGCGCTGCGCGCCGCAGGTGGCCGGGGCGGCCCGCGACACCCTGGACTTCGTCCGCACGGTCGCGGCCCGGGAGCTGGTGTCCGTGGTCGACAACCCGGTGGTCCTGCCGGACGGCCGGGTCGAGTCGACAGGCAACTTCCACGGCGCGCCGCTCGGCTTCGCCGCGGACTTCCTCGCCATCGCCGCCGCCGAGGTGGGCGCGATCGCCGAGCGGCGGGTGGACCGGCTGCTCGACGTCACCCGCTCCCGGGAGCTGCCGGCGTTCCTCTCCCCCGACGCCGGGGTGAACTCCGGGCTGATGATCGCCCAGTACACGGCGGCCGGGATCGTCGCCGAGAACCGTCGGCTGGCCGCCCCCGCCTCGGTGGACTCGCTGCCCACCAGCGGGATGCAGGAGGACCACGTCTCGATGGGTTGGGCGGCGGCCAAGAAGCTGCGTACCGTGCTGGACAACCTGACCAGCCTGCTCGCGGTGGAGCTGCTGGCCGGCGTACGCGGCCTCCAACTGCGCGCCCCGCTGGTGCCGTCCCCGGCCGGCCGGGCGGCCGTCTCCGCGCTCGGCGCGGCAGCCGGCGAGCCCGGCCCGGACGTGTTCCTCGCCCCGGTGATGGAGGCGGCCCGTGCCGTCGTCGCCGGGCCGGAGTTGCGCGCCGCCATCGAACGAGAGGTCGGCCCGCTGGGCTGACCTTCGTCGGGTCGCTGTCGTCCGCCGCGGGTCAGGCGGCGGACGGCAGCACCTCGCGCCCGTCAGGCGGCCGGCGGCGGCACCTTGCGCCCGTCAGGCGGCGGGCGGCAGCACCTTCGCGACCAGCTTGGCCAGCTCGCGCAGCGCCTTGCCCCGGTGGCTGATGGCGTCCTTCTCGGCCGGGGTCAGCTCGGCGTTGGTCCGGTCCTGTCCGTCGCCCAGGAAGATCGGGTCGTAGCCGAACCCGCCGTCACCGCGCGGCGCGCGCAGCACCCGCCCGGACTGCCGGCCGTCGACGAGGTGCTCCTTGCCGCCGGGCAGCACCAACGCCACCGTGCAGACGAACGAGGCGGCCCGCTGCTCGTCCGGTACGTCGGCGATCTGGTCCAGCACCAACTGGAGGTTGGCCCGGTCGTCGCCGTGCCGACCGGACCAGCGGGCGCTGAACACCCCCGGCATCCCGTTGAGCGCGTCGACCGCGAGCCCGGAGTCGTCGGCGATGGTCGGCAGCCCGCTCTGCCGGCACCCCTCCCGCGCCTTGATCAGCGCGTTCTCGCCGAAGGTCAGGCCGGTCTCGGGCAGCTCTGCGTACTGCTCGACGTCGTCCAGCCCGAGCAGGGCGATCCGGTGCGCGCCGAGCGCGCCGTCCAGGATCCGCTGCAGCTCGACCAGCTTCTTGCGGTTACGGGTGGCGAGCAGGACCTTGTTCATGCTGAAACACCTTTGTTCGCGACTGCGGGGCTCGCAAGCTCACTCCTCGCGCTCACCGCAACACCGTTGTTCGCGACTGCGGGGCTCGCAAGCTCACTCCTCGCGCTCACGCGAGTGCCTTCCGCTGGGCTTCGGCCAACTCGGCGCAGCCGGCGACGGCCAGGTCGAGCAGGGCGTCGAGCTGGTCGCGGGCGAACACGCCCGCCTCTCCGGTGCCCTGCACCTCGACGAAGTCGCCCGCGCCGGTGCACACCACGTTCATGTCCACCTCGGCGGCGACGTCCTCCTCGTAGCAGAGGTCGAGCCGGGCCTCCCCCGCGATGATCCCCACGCTGACCGCGGCCACCGAACGGTGCATCACCTTCTCCGGCTTGCCGGCCAACGCCTTCCGGGCGGCGAGCCAGCCCACCGCGTCGTGCAACGCGACGTACGCGCCGGTGATCGCGGCCGTGCGGGTGCCTCCGTCGGCCTGGAGCACGTCGCAGTCGAGCACGATCGAGTTCTCGCCGAGCGCCTTGAGGTCGATGCTGGCCCGCAGGCTGCGGCCGATCAGCCGGGAGATCTCGTGGGTACGGCCACCGACCCGACCCTTGACGCTCTCCCGGTCGGAGCGGGTGTTGGTGGCCCGGGGCAGCATCGCGTACTCGGCGGTCACCCAGCCGAGCCCGGAGCCCTTGCGCCAGCGGGGCACCCCCTCGGTGACGCTCGCCGTGCAGAGCACCCGGGTGCCGCCGAACTCGACGAGCACTGAGCCCTCCGGATGGGTGCTCCAGCCACGGGTCAGGGTCACCGGTCGAAGTTGAGAGGGCCCTCGCCCGTCAGGTCGCGCCATCCCTGCACCCTATGCGGTGCGGCGATCCACCTCGCTCGGGGTGCCCCGGAGAACGTCCGCGCCGTGCACACCGAGGAACCCGGCGACCGCCGCCGGCCAGCCGAACTCCTCGGCCCGCGCCCGGGCGGCCCGCCGCCGCCGCGCCTCCGGCCGGGCCGCCAGGCGGCTCACCGCCGCCGCCATCGCCACCCCCGAGCCGTACGCCGCCAGCCCGGCCTCGCCGACCACCTCGGGCAGCGCGCTGGCCGCGTTGACCACCACCGGAGTACCGCAGGCCAGCGCCTCCAGGCCGGCGAGACCGAACGTCTCCACCGGGCCCGGCGCCAGCACCACGTCCGCGCTGGCCAGCAACGCGGCCACCGCGGCGCGGTCCGGCAGGAAGCCGGTGAACGTGACCGGCAGCCCCACCGCCCGTCGGGCCAGCGCGCCGCGCAACGGGCCGTCGCCGGCCATCACGAGCACCGCCGGTACGCCCGCCCGGCGCAGCTCGGCGAGGGTCTGCACGGCCAACTCCGGTCGCTTCTCCGGGGAGAGCCGCGCGCAGTGCACCAACAGCAACTCGCCGGGGTCGGCGTACCGCTCGCGCACCCGCGGGTCGGCACGGTGCGGGGCGAAGGTGTCCAGGTCCACCCCGAGCGGCACCAGATCCACGTTGTCGACGCCGATCCGGTCGAACTCCTCGGCAGCCCACCGGGTCGTGCAGACGACCCGGTCGTACGCCCGGCTGGTCGCCCGGTTGAGCCGGTCTGCGGTCAGGTGGCGCAGCGCGTCCGGTACGCCCCACTGGCCGAGCAGCCCGGTCAGCGACTCGTGCGACACCATCACCGACGGCACCCCGTGCGCCCGCGCCCACCGTCCGGTCCAGCGCAGCGACGACCGGTCGGAGACCTCCAACCGGTCCGGTGCCAGGTCGGTGAGGAGCCGGGCCAACCGGCGTCGGCCGGCCAGCAGCCGGTAGCCACCGCTGACCGGCAACCGCGGCCCGGGCAGGGTGACCACCCGTCCCCACGGGTACGTCTCGTCGGCGGCCCGCTGCCCGGGCATCACCAGCACCGGATCGTGCCCGGCCGCCCGGTAGCCGGCACCGAGATGCCGCAGCGCGGTACGAAGGCCGCCGGAGCGTTCCGTGACGAAGTTGGCGAGCCGCACGATCCGCAGCCCGCCGGCGGTCCCGGTCACGAGGCGGCCGGCAGACCGACGGTGGCGGCCACGGTACGTACCGCGTGGTAGTGCCCGACCAGCTCGTCGCCGACCGCCGCCCAGCTGCGGCGACTGACCGCGACCCGGGCGGCCAGCCCGTAGGCCCGCCGCCGGCCGGCGTCGCCGGTCAGCTCGGCCACCGCCGCGGCGAGCGCGTCGCCGTCGTTCGGCGGTACCAGCAGCCCGGTCACGCCGTGGTCGACGAGGTCGACCGGGCCGCCGCTGGCTGGCGCCACGACGGGCACACCGGAGGCCAGCGCCTCCTGGATGGTCTGGCCGAAGGTCTCGTGCGGTCCGGTGTGCACGAACAGGTCCAGGCTCGCGTAGAGCCGGGCCAGGTCCTCGCCCTGCTGCACGCCCAGGAAGGTCACCCCGGGCAGATCCCGGGCCAACTGGCGGCGGGTCGGGCCGTCGCCGGCCACCACCACCCGTACGCCGGGCAGTCGGGACGTCGCCGCCAGCAACTCCACCCGCTTCTCCGGGGCGAGCCGGCCGACGTAGCCGACCAGCAGTTCACCGCCGGGGGCCAGCCGGTCCCGCAGCGCCGCGCACCGCTTGGCCGGATCGAAGCGAACGGCGTCCACACCGCGCCGCCACAGCCAGATCCGCTGCACCCCGTTGGCGATCAGGTCGGCGGCGGCCCGAGTGGACGGGGCGAGGGTACGCTGCGCCGAATTGTGGATCTCGCGGATCCGCCGCCACGCCGCCGCCTCGCCCCAACTCACCCGGTACGCCCGGGCGTACGCCGCCACATCGGTCTGGTAGACGGCCACCGTGGGCAGCCCGTGCCGGCTGGCCAGCGTGGCCGCCCGGGCGCCCAGGACGAACGGACTGGCCAGGTGGACCACGTCCGGCTCGGCCGAGAGCAGCGCCCCGGTCAGTCGGGCGTTGGTCGGCACGCCCAGCCGGAAACCCTGGTAGCGGGGCAGCGGCACGCTGGGAATGCGCACCACCGGGTACGGCAGCCGGTCGATGCCCTGCCGGCCACCGGGTGGGGCGGGCGCGATGACCACCGGCTCATGGCCCCGGTCGAGCAGGTGCTCCGCCGTCCGCACCACGGAGTGGGCGACGCCGTTCACATCCGGTGGGAACGACTCGGTCACGATGGCGATCCGCATGCCCACACCGTGCGGGTGCCACGGGTGCGCCAGACGACCGTCCGCTGACCGGCCGGCGAACAGTACGGCACAACACCGCGGCCCGGCCTCGCGAACCGGGACTCGGTGCGTCAGACGTCGTAGCTGGCGCCGGGCCGGACCACCTCGAGCGGCCCGGTGTACGCGGCGGCGGCCGACTCCAGCGTGTGCGCCTCACTGCCCCAGGCGGGCACCAGGTGGGTGAGCAGCAGCCGGCCCACCCCGGCCTTGGTCGCCGCCTCACCTGCCTCCCGACCGGTCAGGTGCAGATCCGGCGGATTGTCCATGCCGTCGAGGTAACTGGCCTCGCAGAGGAACACGTCGGCGTCCTGGGCCAGCCGCAGCAACGCCTCGCAGGGGGCGGTGTCCGACGAGTAGCACAGCGAACGGCCCTCGTGCTCCAGCCGCACGCCGTACGTCTCGACGGGATGGTTGACCCGGTCGACGGTGACCGTGAACGGGCCGATCGGGAAGGTGCCCGGCTGGAGCGCGTAGAACTGGTACACGTCCTCCACCGAACCGTCGTCGCCGTACGCGGCGCTGAGCCGGTCCGGCGCACCGGCGGGCGCGTACACCGGCAGCGCCGGGTAGGGGCCGTCCGGGGCGTACCGGCGCACCACCACGTACAGCACGGCGTCGAACATGTGGTCGCAGTGCAGGTGGGTCAGCAGGATCGCGTCCGGGGCGTGCAACCCCGCGTACCGCTGGAGGCTGGACAGCGACCCGGAGCCGAAGTCGACCAGGAGCCGGAACCCGTCGGCGTCGACGAGATAGGCCGAGCAGGGAGATTCGGGGCCAGGAAAACTGCCGGCGCTTCCCAGAACGGTCAGTCGCATCGAGTGGTCTCGCTGTCACTATCAGTAGCACCCGCGCCGGCGATGATCCCGGCCATGATCTCTACCGACGCGTACGCCACGCTGCGCAGCCTACGCTGGCGCACCGGGCGGCAAGAATCATCCAACGGAAGTTGTCACGAACGTGACACCCGCTCGCGGTACGCCGGGAGCGAACGGGCCGTCGACGGATGTCGACGGCCCGTAATCGGAAGACCAGACCGGTCAGGCCCAGAGCTGCCCCTCCAGGGCGTCCTCGGCATCGGCGAGCGTGCCGCCGTACGCGCCGGTGGACAGGTACTTCCAGCCGCCGTCGCAGACCACGAAGGCCACATCTGCCCGCCGGCCGTCGCGCACCGCCTCGTGCGCCACCGCCAGCGCGGCATGCAGGATCGCACCGGTGGAGAACCCGGCGAAAATGCCCTCCACCTCCACCAGCTGGCGGGTGCGCAACACCGCGTCCCGGGTGCCGACCGAGAAACGCCGGGAGAGCACCGAGGCGTCGTAGAGCTCCGGAACGTACCCCTCGTCGATGTTGCGCAGGCCGTAGACCAACTCGCCGTAGCGCGGCTCGGCCGCCACGACCTGAATGCCCTCGACCTTTTCCCGCAGGTAACGCCCGGTGCCCATCAGAGTGCCGGTGGTGCCCAGCCCGGCCACGAAGTGCGTGATGCTGGGCAGGTCGTGCAGCAGCTCCGGCCCGGTCGTCTCGTAGTGCGCCCGGGCGTTGGCCTCGTTGCCGTACTGGTAGAGCATCACCCAGTCGGGGTGCTCCGTGGCGATCTGCTTGGCCGTGGCGACCGCCTGGTTGGAACCACCCGCCGCCGGCGAGAAGATGATCTCGGCCCCGTACATCCGGAGCAGTTGGACCCGCTCGGTGGAGACGTTCTCCGGCATCACGCAGACCAGCCGGTAGCCGCGCAGCTTCGCCACCATCGCCAACGAGATGCCGGTGTTGCCACTCGTCGGTTCGAGGATGGTGTCACCCGTGCGGAGCCGGCCAGCCTCCTCCGCCGCCCGGACCATGAACAGCGCCGCGCGGTCCTTGATGCTGCCGGTGGGGTTGCGGTCCTCCAGCTTGGCCCAGAGCCGCACCGGAGGGGCCCCGTCGGGCACCGTCGGGGAGAGCCGGGGCAGGCCGACCAGCGGCGTACCCCCGCAGGCGTCGAGCAGGCTGTCGTACCGCGCCATGGCGGCCGACCTCAGCGAGCCGCGACGGCGTCGCGGGCCGCGGCGGTGGTGCTGTGCGAGCTGATCGCCGCTGCCGCCGCGCTGTGCGAGCTGATCGCCGCTGCCGCCGCGAAGCCGAACGCGCCGCCGGCCACGGCCGGCAGGATGGTGACGCTGTCGCCGTCGCTGAGCTTCGCGTCGAGCGCGCCGAGGAAGCGGACGTCCTCGTCGTTGACGTAGACGTTGACGAAGCGGTGCAGCGTGCCCGCGTCGGTGATCAGCCGGCCGCGCAGACCGCCGTGCCGGGAATCCAGGTCGGTGAGCAGATCGGCGAGCGTGTCGCCGGTGCCGTCGACGACCTTGGCGCCGCCGGTGTAGCTGCGCAGGATGGTGGGGATGCGAACCTCAATGGCCATGATGTCGAACTCCTCGATCGGGTGTGCCTACGGTGACGGGACGAGACGGCTGCGGCGCTGACAGGTCAGCGGCCGGAACACTCGTAATCGACCGTCGCCGGGCTCTGCCCGAACATGTAGGACTGGACGGCGTGCGGGTCGACACCGGCCTCCACGACACGGACCGGCTCCTCGGTGACCACGCCGTCGACGATCCGGAACGACCGGATCTCCTCCGAGTCGGGCTCACGGGTCGAGACGAGCAGGTAGTGCGCGCCCGGCTCACCGGCGAAGGAGACGTCCGTCCGCGACGGGTACGCCTCGGTGGCGGTGTGCGAGTGGTAGATGACGACGGGCTCCTCGTCCCGGTCGTCCATCTCCCGCCACACGCGCAGGTGCTCCATCGAGTCGAACTCGTAGAAGGTCATCGACCGCGCGGCATTGTCCATCGGGATGTGCCGGGTCGGGGTGTCGCTGCCGACGGGACCGGCGACCACGCCGCACGCCTCGTCGGGGTGATCCCGGCGCGCGTGGGCGACGATCGCGTCGATGATCGACCGGTCGATGCTCAGCACGTGCACCAGCCTAACGCCTGCCGGTCACGGGCCGAAGTGGTGCCGGTCACCCCTAGTCGATCAAGGCGTTGAGCAGCGACTCCTGTAGATACCCGAGATAGGCGTAGACCGACAGCTGGAACACCCGGCTGGAACCCGGGTCCTCAGCGACCGCGTCGTCCAACTCCTCGCCCAGATCGGTGCCGTCCTTGATCTCCAGGCGGACGCCCATCGCGAGCCGGGCGTCGTTCAGCGCCCGCAACCACGCCTCGGCGGCCTCGGCGTCCAGCCGCACCTCGCCGCCGGCGTCGTCGGGCAACGCGGCCAGGATCGCCCCCGCCTGATCGATCTTCGCGGTCTTCAGGTCGCCCTCGGTGTAGCGGCGGAACTCGGCGGTGCCCGGAGCGTCCTGTGGGTAGACCGCCGGAAAGAGCCGACCGACGACCGGGTCGGTGTGGTCGAAGCCGTCGGTGAGCAGACCCACCACCTCGGTGGCGACCTTGCGCAGCACCCGTACCTCGTCGACGGCGAAGACGGCGACGTAACGACCGGCCTGGCGATGGAACATGCTCATGATCTGTCCACCGTCGCCCACAGCCCGTACGCGTGCAGCTGCGACGCGTCGTGCTCCATCCGTTCCCGGGCACCTGTGGAGACCACGGCCCGGCCCTTGTGGTGCACGTCCAGCATCAGCTGTTCGGCCCTCTCCCGGCTGTAGCCGAAAAGCTTCTGGAAGACCCAGGTCACGTACGTCATCAGGTTGACCGGGTCGTCCCACACGATCGTCACCCACTGCCGGTCGGACGCCGGCACCTCGTCAGTGTCCGGCGTCTCGACCGGTACAACCTGCGGAGCTGCCATGCCCCCCATCGTGCCACCGGTTTCCCGGAACCGAGGAACCGGAACGCCGGCCCGGCGCGGATCACCCACCCCGGGCACCCCCGACCCGCCCCGGACGCCATCGGAGGCGGGGTCCGGCCCGGACCCGGACCCACCGGTGGGCGCGCCGTCAGGCGAGCAGAATGCCGTGATCGACTGCATCGGAGAGCACCACGCCCAGCGAGAGGCGGATCACCTCGAACCGTCGGGAGATCTCCCTGGACAACCCCAACTCGACCTCACGCACCGCCCGTTGGGACCAGGCCCGCGCCGCGCTGTGGTCGTCGTTGCCAGGCGTACGCCACTGCTGCCAGCACCCGCCGGAGAGCGCCACCGCGACCGGCGGGAGCACCTCGGCACGGGACGCCACCGGATAACTGGCGGCAGCGTCGATCGCCTCCAGGCCGGTCAACTCGGCCACGCCGGCCGTGCTGGTGATCAGCAGCACCTTGTCCAGTTCGTGGCCGGGCCGGTGATCGGCCAGGCCGTACTGCACGGCGGCGGCGATCCGGCGTCGCACGCCTTCGGTCGGCGGCGCGCCGAGCACCCGGGACGCCGCGTCGGTCACGATGCCGCGCACCGCCTGATCGCACTGCGCGGTGGCCAACAGCGACAACGCCGCCATCTCCCGGTCGAGGAGATCCGGTAGGCCGGCACAGCCGACGCCGAACACGATCTCCTGAACGGCCCGCAGGTGGATGTTCGCCAACTCCAGGGCGAGGTGCTGGCGGATCCGCTGAGCACACGAGCGGGCGTGCCGGTCCAGTCGTTCGGACCAGTCACCCGGATCGGCGGCCACGGCGACGCGACCCTGCTGGCCCGGCAGGACCGGTGGGTCGACGCTGGCCCGCTGCAACCCCTCACGCGACGCCCAACCCACCAGCGCCCGCCGCAGGTCGGCGGCGGTGTCGGCGTCGTCCACCGGAAACCACCGCGCGCCGGCCAGCGCCGGCACCGCGGCCAGGAGCGCCGCCCGGTGTGCCTCCACCGTCACCGCGACCGCATCCACCTCGGCCTCCGCACCCCCGACCGGCGGGACGGACGCCCCCGCGCCCTCCGTAGTCGCCGTGCCGTCGGCCAGCGGAGCCCAGCCCGCCGCGCCGGGAGTGACCGCGAAGACGACCTCCACCGAGGTCGGGGCGACCTCGGCGAGAAGGTTCAACTCGGCGGCGGTGAAGGCCTGGTCGGCGGCGATCACGAAGAGCAGCGCACCCGCTCTGCCCACCGCTTCGAGCAGCACCCGGGTGCCGGACACGCCGAGGGTGGCGGTGTCCGGGACGTCGATCAGGGTGAAGTGCCGCAGCAGTGGCTCGGGCACGCTCAGCTCGACCCGCCGGGGCGGGCGGGCCAACGCCGGACCGGCGGCGTCCCGGTCCGCGCCGTACGAGTGCGGCTGCCGGTAACCGGGCACGAACGCCGCCCGGGTGGGCACCTTGGCGTCGTGCACCACCAACCAGCTGCCGGCCGGCACGGTGAGCATGACCGGGTCGAGCCCGAGCAGGGTGGCGAGCACGGCCCGCCGCTCGGCGCCGGCCGGGCCGACGGCGACCACACCGAGCGGCTCGTCCGGGGCGGCGCCGGACACGCCGACCCGGGAGGGGAGCGGGCCGCAGGTGGGTAGGTCGGTGGGGCCGGTCATGTCGTCCGGCGAGTCGACCGAGGGGAGAGGGCCCTGCTTCATCAGGTGCCTCCCGTTGCAGGTGACCGTGGGTCCGGTCGCGAAAGTTCCGGTACGTCAACCCGGATGTTCGGAAGACTACGGGCGTGCCGGCGACCGGGCGGAACACCTCGAATACTCACCGGTAATTGTGCGGTTACTCAACTTCGCACGGTGACGGTACGGGCGCGGACGGATTCCGGTCGATATGCTGCGCGAATGAGTCGATGGGAGTTCGTCGGCCGCACGGATGAGCTCAACCGCCTGTTGGAGGCGGTGACCGGTGAGGCCGGCCGCGGGCTCTTCTTCAGCGGCAGCGCTGGCATCGGCAAGAGTCGGTTGCTGCGCGAGGGCGTCGGTGCGTTGCCCACCGACCGGTTCGCTATCTGGTCCATCGCCGCCAGCGCCACCACCGCGGCGCTGCCGTTCGGCGGGCTGGTCCAGGTCCTCCCCGCCGAGCAGCCCCAGGGTCTCTCCCCCGCCGGTGTCCTGCGCTGGGCGCTCAACCTGCTGCAACAGCAGGCGGCCGGCCGCCGGATCGTGCTCGCCATCGACGATGCCCACCTGCTTGACCCACCCTCGGCCGCACTGGTGCACCTGGTCGCCCGCGCCGAGAACGCCACAGTGGTCGGCACCCTGCGCGACGGCGAGCAGATCCCGCTGCCGATCCGCGCACTCTGGACCGACGACCTGGTCGAGCACGTGGAGCTGACCCCGATGCCGCAGGAGCAGACCACCGACCTGCTGGCGGCGATCCTGGGCGGCCCGGTCGACGCCGGCTCCGCCGACCGGCTGGGTCGGTTGTCGGCCGGCAACCCGCTGCTGCTGCGCGAGCTGGTGCACGCCGCCAACGGCAGCGCGGAGTTGAAGCGCACGTACGGGATCTGGAAGTGGACCGGGCGACTGGAGCTGGCGCCCAACCTGACCGATCTCATCGACACCCGGGTCGGCAAGCTCACCGACGGCGTCCGCGCGGTCGTCGAGCTGGTCGCGTTCGGCGAACCACTGGGCCTGCACCTGCTGAGGCAGGCCGCCGAGCAGTCGGACGTGGAGACCGCCGAGGAACGCGGGCTGATCACGGTGGTCCAACACGACCGGCGCACAAACGTCCGGCTGGCGCACCCGCTCTACGGCGAGGTGATGCGCCGCCGCTGTCCGGTGAGCCGCACCCGCCGACTTCAGGCACACCTCGCCGAGCTGCTCGAGCAGGTCGGCAAACGCCGCCGCGACGACCTGCTGCGGGTGGCCGTCTGGCGACTCGACTCGGGCACCGCCCAGGATCCGGCCCTGCTGCTGGACGCCGCGGTGCAGGCGTTCACCCGCTACGACGTGCCGCTGGCGACCCGCCTGGCGCGGGCCGCGCTGAACGCCGACGGCGGCTACGACGCGGCGGAGCTGCTGGCCACCATCCTGATGTTCGCCGACCGGCCGGAAGAGGCGATCGACGTCCTCGACGCGGTGACCCCCGAGCCCGGCGACGAGCGGCGGCTCTGCCGCTGGCTGACCGTACGCGGCATGGTCAGCTACTGGGGGCTGAGCCGGCAGTCCACCGTGGAGGAGATCGCGAGCCGGGCCGAGCAGCTGAGCGACTCCGCCGACCGGTCCCGGGTGCACGCCTTCGAGGCGATCATGCGCCTGCACGGAATGGACACGGCCACCGCGGTGCAGCTCAGCCGACAGGTACTGGATCGGCCGGCGGCCGGCGTCGCCGCCCGCGAGCTGGCCCGCTCCACCATCGCGTACGTCCAGGCCGCGCAGGGCGAGCTGACCCGCAGCGGTACGGCGATCGCCCAGGTGCACTCCGCCGCGGCCAGTTGGCGCACCGACATGCCGTACCTCCAGTTGGCCCTGGAACTGGCCCGGGGCACCCGGCTCATGCTCACCGGCGACCTGGCCGGGATCGACGCGATCGTGGCCGACGAGTTCGCCGACCTCGCCGGCGCCGGCGACTTCCGCCTCGGCACCGGCTACCTGGCCATCCTCCAGGCGTACGCGTCCCGGCTGCGCGGGCAGAGCGACGCGGCCATGCGGACCTCCCTGGGCGCCTGCGCGGTGCTGGCCACGAGTCGGGTGTACGCCGGTCTGGCCCAGGCCGAACGCGCCCAGTCGGCGGCGCTGCGCGGTGACGCCGCGCAGGCGGTCGCGGCGATGGCCGAAGCCGACCGCACCCACGCGCCCGGCATGGCGGTGCTCTACCCGTGGCTGGAGCAGGCCCGGGGCGCGTCGCTCGCCGCGTCGGGTGACCTGCCGGGCGCGGTCAAACACCTCGGCGACCTGGTGGACCGGCTGCGCTCGGACGGCTTCGCCGGGCACGAGGTGCACGTCCTGCACGACCTCGTCCGACTGGACCAGGCGGGCATGGCGGTCGGGCCCACCTGCTCCGACGGCGGCCGGCGCACCGTCGCCCAGCGCCTCGCCGAGCTCTCCGAGCGGGTCGACGGGGTGCTCCCGCCGCTGCTGGCCCGGCACGCCCGCGCCGCGGTGACCGACTCCCCCACCGATCTGCTCGCGGTCGCCGACGACTACGCCGCCCTGGAGTTGACCGTCTACGCCGCCGAGGCCACCTCCCAGGCCGTCCAGCGGCTGCGCCAGCAACACTCGGCTGCCGCCAACGACGCCCGGGAACGCCTCGCCGGGTTGCTCGGGCGCTGCGACCTGATCCGGACGCCGGCGCTGCAGGCCGGCGCGCCGGTGCTCACCGAACGGGAGTGGCAGGTGGCCCGCCTTGCCGCGCACGGCGCCCCGAGCCGGGCCATCGCCGAACGGCTCTACCTCTCGGCGCGCACAGTGGAGAACCACCTCCAGCGGATCTACGCCAAGCTCGGCGTCACCGGGCGGGCCGAACTGTGGGCGGCGTTACGCTCGATCCCGGGCCACGACGGCGGCGACGCGAGCTGAACCTTAGGCTGGGGCGGTGAGCATCCACCGCCCCGCGCTCCTGACCGACCACTACGAGCTGACCATGGTCAGCGCGGCACTGAAGGACGGCACCGCCGATCGTCGGTGTGTCTTCGAGGTGTTCAGCCGCCGGTTGCCGAGCGGCCGCCGGTACGGCGTGGTCGCCGGGACGGCCCGGCTGATCGAGCTGATCCGCGACTTCCGGTTCGACCCCACCGAGGTGGAGTTCCTGCGGCGGACCGGAGTGGTCGACGAGGCGGCGGCGGCGTGGCTCACCGACTACCGCTTCACCGGCGACGTCGACGGGTACGCCGAGGGTGAGCTGTTCTTCCCCGGTTCCCCGATCCTCACCGTGTCCGGCGGCTTCGCCGAATGTGTGGTGCTGGAGACGCTGGCGCTGTCCGTGCTCAACCACGACAGCGCGGTGGCCGCGGCGGCGGCCCGGATGGTGACCGCGGCGCGGGGTCGGGCACTGATCGAGATGGGGTCGCGGCGGGCGCACGAGGAGGCGGCGGTCGCCGCGGCGCGGGCCGCGTACCTGGCCGGGTTCCGGTTCACGTCCAACCTCGCCGCCGGTGCGCGCTACGGCATCCCGACGGCGGGCACGGCCGCGCACGCGTTCACCCTGCTGCACGACGACGAGCGGGCGGCGTTCGCCTCGCAGGTCGCCACGCTGGGCAAGGACACCACGCTGCTGGTCGACACGTACGACATCAGCCAGGGCATCCGCAACGCGATCGCGGTGGCCGGGCCGGAACTGCGGGCGGTACGGATCGACTCCGGGGACCTCGCGGTGATCGCTCAGCAGTCCCGGGAGTTGCTCGACTCGCTGGGCGCCACCGAGACCAAGATCATCGTTTCCGGTGACCTGGACGAGTACGCGATCGCCGCGCTGGCCGCCGAACCGGTGGACATGTACGGCGCCGGCACGGCCGTGGTCACCGGCTCCGGGGCACCGACCGCGGGGCTGGTCTACAAGCTGGTCGAGGTCGAGGGGCGGCCGGTGGTGAAGCGCTCCGAGCACAAGGCGACCATCGGCGGCCGGAAGGTCGCGGTCCGCCGACACAAGCCGACCGGCACCGCCACCGAGGAGGTCATCGTCCCGCAGGGCGTCCCGGACCGGCAGCCCAACGACCGCCTGCTCCAGCACTCGTACGTGGTCGCCGGTGAGCCGGTGCCGCTGCCCACCCTCGACAAGTCACGGGAGCACCTGCGGGAGTGTCTGATCTCCATCCCGTGGGAGGGGCTGAAGCTCTCGAGCGGTGACCCGGCCGTGCCGGTCACCGTCGTACCCGCTGGCTGAGTCATCCCCGGAACCAGCCGACCGACCGCGCGCAGAGAGGTATCCGATGGCCAACGCGTTGATCATCGTGGACGTGCAGAACGACTTCTGCGAGGGCGGCTCGCTGGCCGTCGCCGGCGGCGCAGGGGTGGCCGCCGGCATCTCCCGGTTGCTCGCCGCCGAGCCGGACCGGTGGGCGCACGTGGTCGCCACCAAGGACTACCACGTCGACCCGGGTGCTCACTTCGGCGATCCGCCGGACTTCGTGGAGTCCTGGCCCCGGCACTGTGTGGTCGGCACCAGCGGTTCGGAATTCCACCCAGAACTGGACACCGCCCGGGTCGAGGCGATCTTCCACAAGGGCGAGCACGCTGCGGCGTACTCCGGTTTCGAGGGGCACGCCGACGACGGCGAGTGCCTGGCCGACTGGCTGCGCCGGCACGACGTGGACCGGGTCGACGTGGTGGGCATCGCCACGGACCACTGCGTCCGGGCGACCGCGTTGGACGCCGCCCGGGAGGGTTTCGCCACCACCGTGCTGCTCGAGTTGACCGCCGCGGTCGCCCCGGCGACCACCGACGTGGCCCTCCGCGCGATGGACGGCGCCGGGGTGATCATGCACGGTCAGCCTGTGATCAGGGCCGCATGAGGCGGTAATTGGTTGGCCAAGGGGCCGCCGCCGGTCGAGGATGTCGCCGGAGGTACGGACCCACGTGAACATGAAGCCTTACCGGCGGGCACTCGCCCTGCCGGGCCTGCGGTCGCTGCTGCTGGTCGCCGTCCTCGCCCGCATCCCGCTCACCGCGACCGGGGTGACGCTGACCTTCCACGTGGTGCTCGATCTTGATCGGGGCTACGGGGCGGCCGGCCTGGTGGGTGCGGCCGTCACCGTCGGCGCGGCGATCGGTGGGCCACTGCTCGGCCGACTGGTGGACCGGCGTGGACTGCGCCCGGTCCTGGTGCTCACCGGGATCGCCGAGGCGATCTTCTGGTCCACCGCGCCCTCACTTTCGTACCACGTGCTCCTGCCGGCCGCCTTCGTGGCGGGCTCGCTGGCGCTGCCCATCTTTTCCGTGGTCCGTCAGTCGATCGCCGCGCTGGTCCCCGATGACCAACGCCGACCGGCCTACGCACTGGACTCGATGTCGGTGGAGCTGTCCTTCATGATCGGCCCGGCGTTGGCGGTGGCCCTGGTCACCGCGATCTCCGCGCAGACCACCATGTATCTGGTCGGCGGCGGCATCGTCGCCGCCGGGATCGCCCTGTGGGTGGTCAACCCACCGATCCGGGAGGCCACCGAGCCCACCGGCCCACAACGCCGGGTACCACGCCGGGAGTGGCTGACCCCCCGACTGCTCGCCATCCTGGCGCTCAGCGCCGCCGCGACCCTGGTGCTCGGTGGCACCGACGTGGCGGTGGTCGCCGTCCTGCGGGCCAGCGGCGAGGTCGGCTGGACCGGCGCGGTCCTGGCCATCTGGGCGGTCGCCTCGCTGGCCGGCGGTTTCGCCTACGGGGCCGTGCACCGCTCGTTCTCCCCGCTGGCGCTGACCGCCGCACTGGCCCTGTGCACCATTCCGGTGGGGCTGGGCGGCGCGCACTGGTGGCTGCTGTGCCTGGCGCTGATCCCCGCCGGCGCGCTCTGCGCGCCGACCATCGCCGCCGGCTCGGACGCGGTCAGCCGCCTGGTTCCGGCCGAGGTACGCGGTGAGGCGATGGGCCTGCACGGTTCGGCGGTCACCGTCGGCATCGCGGTCGGCGCACCGCTCGCCGGCGCGGTGATCGACGCCAGCGCGCCACTCTGGGGCTTCGTGGTGACCGGTGCGCTCGGCGCGCTGGTCACCCTGGTGGTACTCCCGATCGAGCTGCGCCGCCGCCGCAACGCCGACGCGGCCACCCCGCAGCCCGTCGACGCCGACCTCACCCCCGCCGCCCACTGACGACTGCGCCCACGCCACCGGGTGGGCCGGGATAGGCGGTCCGGGATGGGCGGGTGGAACGCGCAGCAATCCGCCGGGCAGCCGGCCCATGCATGCTGAAAAGGCACACAGCCCCTTCGGAGCCAGACCGGCTCGAACGGCCGAACCGAGCCCAGCTAGACCGGCCAGCCGATCCCGGCTAGATAGACACAGGCGACGCGTCGGTGAAGGGACGGTGGAGCGGCCAGGAACGGACGGGCGGGGGCGCGGGAGTCACGTTGGCTGGAGATGGCGACGGGCGCCGCCCCCGGTGTCCCGGGGGCGGCGCCCGTCGTACTGCCGAGCTTGAGCGTCAGTGCCGGTCGGCGTCGCTCGCGGTGTCCTCGCGGTAGCTGGCCCCGCCGTCCGACTCGCTGGTGAGCGGCTTGGCGCCACCCTCCGGCGGGCCGGCCAGGCTCTGACCACCGGCGGCCAACTCCGGGAACTTCGCGTCGAACGCCGGCCGCTCGGAACGGATCCGGGGCATCTTGTCGAAGTTGCGCAGCGGCGGCGGGCTGCTGGTCGCCCACTCCAGCGAGTTGCCGTGACCCCAGGGGTCGTTCACCTCGACCACTGGACCGGTCTTGTAGGACTTCCAGCAGTTGTAGATGAAGGGCAGCGTGGAGATACCGGTGATGAACGCGCCGATCGTGGAGATCGTGTTCAGCGTGGTGAAGCCGTCGCTGGGCAGGTAGTCGGCGTACCGGCGGGGCATGCCCTCGTTGCCGAGCCAGTGCTGCACCAGGAACGTGGTGTGGAAGCCGATCATGGTGAGCCAGAAGTGCACCTTACCCAGGCGCTCGTCGAGCATCCGGCCGAACATCTTCGGGAACCAGAAGTAGATGCCGGCGAAGACCGCGAACACGATGGTGCCGAAGAGCACGTAGTGGAAGTGCGCCACCACGAAGTACGAGTCCGACACGTGGAAGTCGATCGGCGGGCTGGCCAGCAGCACACCGGTGAGACCACCGAAGAGGAAGGTGACCAGGAAGCCGACCGCCCAGAGCATGGGCGTCTCGAAGCTGATCTGACCCCGCCACATGGTGCCGATCCAGTTGAAGAACTTCATACCGGTCGGCACGGCGATCAGGTAGCTCAGGAAGCTGAAGAACGGCAGCAGCACCTGGCCGGTGGCGAACATGTGGTGCGCCCAGACGCTCATGGAGAGCGCGGCGATCGCGACGGTCGCGGCGACCAGACCCTTGTAGCCGAAGATCGGCTTGCGGGAGAAGACCGGGATGACCTCGCTGATGATGCCGAAGAACGGCAGCGCCACGATGTAGACCTCGGGGTGCCCGAAGAACCAGAACAGGTGCTGCCAGAGCATCGGCCCACCGGTTGCCGGGTCGTACACGTGCGCACCGAGGATGCGGTCCGCGGCGAGCGCGAACAGCGCGGCGGCCAGCAGCGGGAAGACCAGGATCACCAGGAGGCTGGTGACCAGGATGTTCCACGTGAAGATCGGCATCCGGAACATGGTCATGCCGGGCGCGCGCAGGGTCAGCACCGTGGTGATCATGTTCACGGCGCCGAGGATGGTGCCCAGGCCGGAGATGGCCAGACCCATGATCCACATGTTGGCGCCGACGCCCGGCGAGTGCTCGACGCTGCTCAGCGGCGCGTACGCGAACCAACCGAAGTCGGCGGCGCCACCCGGGGTGATGAACCCGGCGGTCGCCATCGTCCCGCCGAACAGGTACAGCCAGTAGGCGAAGCTGTTCAGCCGGGGGAAGGAGACGTCGGGCGCGCCGATCTGGATCGGCACGATGTAGTTCGCGAACGCGAACACGATCGGCGTCGCGAAGAACAGCAACATGATCGTGCCGTGCATGGTGAAGAGCTGGTTGTACTGCTCGGGCGACAGGAACTGCAGCCCGGGTCGGGCCAGCTCAGCCCGCATGACCAGAGCCATCAGGCCACCGATCATGAAGAACACGAACGCGGTGATCATGTACATGATCCCGATTTGCTTCGCGTCCGTGGTTCGCAGCAGCCGCGCGATGGCCGACCCCTTGACCGGCTCCCGGACCGGCCAGGGCCGGGTCACGACCGGCTTGGGTGCGACGGTGGTCACGAGTGGCCTCCGGTTCTCGGTTGTCCCGCTCGGCACACGCTGGTTATCGGCGGGCCGTCATCCGCAAGGAGGATAGTCCCCGGCAGGTCGCAGCGCCGCGTGGGGTGGCGTGACACGATCTACTACGGGGCTACAGCGGGCCGAGCAGGAGCCGGTAGTGCTCCCCGAAGATCCGGTCGCCGCGTCCGCGCAGCAGCGGGTCGCGCAGCGCCGGCGGCACGTCCCTGGTCCGGTTGCGGTCTCGGGTCCGGTCCCGCACCCATCGGGTACGCGGACGGCGACGACTTTCGTACGCCACGAGCGCCGCCTCCACGCTGTTGGCGGCGCGCAGCGACTCGGCCAGCACCACGGCGTCCTCCAACGCCATGGCCGCGCCCTGGGACAGGGTCGGCGCGGTGGCGTGCGCGGCATCGCCGACCAGCAGGACCCGCCCCCGGTACCAGCGGCCCAACTCCACCTCGTCGGTGATCCCGACGTGCACCTCGTCGAGCGCCGCCAGCACCTCGGGGACCGGGCCGCGGTAGTCGGCGAAGAGTTCCCGCAGCCGGGCCAGCGGGTCGGCCGGTTCCTCGGTGCCGGCCTCGTCGGCGTAGAGGTGCAGCCGCCCGGCCCCGATCGGCACCATCAGGAAACCGGAGCGCTGGCCGAGCAGTGCGGTCCACTCGGTGACCGGTGGGCCGTCGCGCAGGACGGCCCGGTAGACCACCTGCCCGACCGGGCGCGGCGGCCCACCGAGCGCGGCCAGCGCACGAACCGAGGAGCGTGGCCCGTCGGCGCCGATGACCAGGTCGTACTCCGTGGTGGTGCCGTCGGTGAACGTGACGCCGACAGCGCCCGGGAGCAGGTCCAGGGTGCGGACCTCGGCGCCGTGCCGGACGGCGCCGCCGGCACCGCTGAGCAGCACCCGGTGCAGGTCGGCCCGGGGCAGCGCCCGGCACTCGCCGACGCCGGCCCAGAGGGCGTCGAGGTCGACCTCGCAGAGTTGCGCGCCGGCGGCGTCGAAGAACCGCTGCCGACGGATCACCTGCCCGATCGGTCGGACCGGGTCGTGCAGGTCGAGCCGGTGCAGTGCGCGGGCGGCGTTGCCGGGCAGGTAGAGACCGGTCTCGGTGGACTCCCCCGGTGGCAGCTTGTCGGTGACGTCGGGCCGGAAGCCCGCCAGGCGCAGCGCCCGGGCTACGGCCAGGCCGGCGATGCCCGCGCCGACGACGAGGATGCGCAGGGGGGAGCCACCCATGGTGGTGTACGCCTCCGGAGGGGGAGCGGCACGCGTTGGAGGCAACACGCTACTCGGAGCGATCGGCGCACACCAGGCCCAATCGGTCCGCACCCCGCCGCTCGTCGGCGACCCACGCCGCTTGGCCGGCCGTCCGTCGCCAGCCGTCCGGCGGGGGCATGGCAATCCTCACAATTCACCAGTTCACCGCGTGCGGTTGCGCAGCAGTTTCATACATGTAAATGTGTGGTTGAGCGTGGGAGCGCTCCCGCACTGCCCCACCACATCCGGCGCCCGGCACGCGCCGAGTCAAGGAGCGTCATGAAACGTCAACTTCGGGCCCTGGCCGCCGCCGGGCTACTGGTCGCCAGTTCGCTGGTGGCCGTGGCCCTCGGCGGCAGCGCCTCCGCCGACACCCAGATCTGCGAACAGTACGGCTCGGCCGTCATCCAGGGCCGGTACGTGGTGCAGAACAACCGCTGGGGCACCACCGCCCAGCAGTGCATCAACGTCACCAGCAACGGCTTCGAGATCACCACTCTGAACGGCAGCAGCCCCACCAACGGGGCGCCCACCGCGTACCCGTCGGTGTTCTTCGGTTGTCACTACACCAACTGCTCCCCCGGCACGAACCTGCCGATCCAGGTGAGCCAGATCAGCAGCGCCACCAGCAGCATCTCCTACCGCTACGTCAGCGGCGCCACCTACAACGCGTCGTACGACATCTGGCTGGACCCGTCGCCCAAGCGGGACGGGGTGAACCAGATGGAGATCATGATCTGGCTCAACCGGCAGGGTCCGATCCAGCCCATCGGCTCGGTCGTCGGCACGGCCAACCTGGCCGGCCGCACCTGGGAGGTCTGGCGGGGCAGCAACGGCTCCAACAACGTCATCTCCTACGTCGCGCCGTCGGCGATCTCCAGCCTGAACTTCAGCGTGCTGGACTTCATCAACGACACCCGCAACCGGGGCGCGATCACCAACTCCTGGTACCTGACCAGCATCCAGGCCGGTTTCGAGCCGTGGCAGGGCGGCGTCGGCCTCGCGGTGACGTCGTTCTCGGCGAACGTCAACGGCGGTGGAAACCCCACCACCCCGCCGCCGACGACCCCGCCGCCGGGCGGTGGCGCGAGCTGCGCGGTGAAGTACACGGCGAACTCGTGGAACAACGGCTTCACGGCCGACGTGCAGATCACCAACACCGGCTCCAGCGCGCTCAACGGTTGGACGCTGACCTACAGCCTGCCCAGTGGTCAGCAGGTCACCAGCGCCTGGAACGCCACGGTGAGCCAGAGCGGGTCGACGGTGACCGCCCGGAACGTCGGCCACAACGGGTCGGTCGCACCCGGTGGCACGGCCAGCTTCGGCTACCAGGGCAACCTGAGCGGGTCGTACTCGTCGCCGACGAGCTTCTCGCTCAACGGGGCGACCTGCTCCCGCTCCTGAGCCGACACCACGATGTGCGGGGGCGTGACCGTCCAGGTCACGCCCCCGCACGTCGCTGGGGGTGGGCTTGCCCACTGACGGTGCGACAATTTGCGCGGCCACCCCGCCGGCATCGCGGGTGAAAGAATCACGCTTAACTATGCATTAATATTATCTGCGTACCTTCCGAACATGTCGGTTATCGCGCTATTTCGGTACGACGTCCCCTCGTCGATCGTTGTCTTCCTGATCGCCATCCCCTTGTCCCTCGGCATCGCTGCCGCCTCCGGAGCACCGCTGCTGGCCGGGCTGATCGCCGCCGTCGTGGGCGGGATAGTCGCCGGCGCGCTCAGCGGCGCGCCACTCCAGGTCAGCGGGCCAGCGGCTGGGCTCACCGTGATCGTCGCGGGCACCATCGCCGAGTTCGGCTTCGCCGGCACCGCCGCGATCGTGACCGTCGCCGGGCTGCTGCAGATCCTGCTGGGCATCACCCGCCTCGGGCGGGCCGCGCTCGCTCTGTCGCCAACAGTCGTACACGGGATGCTGGCCGGCATCGGCCTGGTCATTGCGCTGAGCCAGGTCCACGTGGCGCTCGGCGGCGCGCCCCAGAGCTCGGCGTGGGCGAATCTCCGTGACCTACCCGGCCAAGTCGCCGACTACCACAGCGTTTCCGTGCTGCTCGGCGCGCTGACCATGACGCTGTTGCTGATCTGGTCACGTCTGGTCAAGACCACCATGCTGCCGGCGACCCTGGTGGCGGTGGTGGTTGCCACTGTGGTCGCGGCGGCCCTCGGTGCCAACGTGGAGCGGGTGAACCTGCCCGCCAACCCCTTGAGCGCGCTCACCTTCGCCCGCTGGCCCGACTCACCGCTGTGGGAGGTCCTCCCGGCAGTCATCACCATCGCCCTGGTGGCGAGCGTGGAATCTCTTCTCTCGGCGGTGGCCGTCGACCGCATGCACCACGGCGCACGGGCGAACCTCGATCGTGAACTCATCGCTCAGGGCGCCGCGAACGCCGTATCCGGAACGCTCGGCGGCCTCCCGGTCACCGGCGTCATCGTGCGCAGCTCGGCCAACGTCGCGGCCGGGGCACGCACCCGGGCCTCGACCATCCTGCACGGAGTCTGGATCGCCGGGTTCGTGATGGCCGGCGCCGTACTGCTGGAGATGATCCCGATGGCCGTGCTCGCCGCCGTCCTCGTGGTGGTCGGCCTGCGGCTGGTGAGCCTCGCCCAGATCCGCGTGTACGCCCGGCACCGGGAGCTGCCCATCTATGTGATCACCGCGGTGGGCGTGGCCGCGACCGACCTACTCATCGGGGTCGGGCTGGGCATGGCCACGGCGGTGCTCTTCATGTTGCGACGGTTGGCCCGGTGCGACATTCACGTCACCGAGCCGAACTCCGGCACCTGGCTCGTGTCGATCACCGGAACACTCGCCTTCGTCGCCTCCGGACGACTCACCCGCCGACTCGCCGCCCTGCCCCCGGGGCAGCACGTCGTGCTCGAACTGCACCTGGACTATCTCGACCACGGCGCCTACGAGACCGTCCGCGACTGGCAGGCGTCCTACACCCGGTCCGGTGGCAACGTCGAGGTCAGCGAGGTGCACGGCTCGTGGTTGCATCGGGCGGGCACCGACGGGCTCGGCACCGGCAAACGCACCTCCCCGTGCGTGACCCGGGGTCGTCAGTCTCCGGATGCGCACGGGCACGTTGAGCTGCCCCTCGCAAACCCCCGGGTTCCGTAAAGTCGGGGCATCCTCGCCCTGGACACCCCGACTTTACGAAGGCCGGGTGGATCAGTACGCCGACATCCGCCGCCCGTACTGGGGCATCGTCAGACGCGGGTGAGGCGTACGGCGTCGGCGACGACCAGGCCGGTGGCGTTGCTCCACCGGCTCACGCCCACCCGGTTGGCGTCGCCCGCCGGCAGCGCGAACGTGCCGAGGATCCGCCACTGCCCGCCGGTGACCCGCTGGTCGACGCGGACGGTCTGGTTGCCGGTGCTGGTGGCGACGATGTACGGGGCGGCGCTGTTGTAGCCCGAGTTCGCCGGCCACCAGGCCTCGACCCGGTAGTTGCCGGCCGCCGGAACGTTGAACCGGTACCACGCGACATCGCTGGCGGCGACCGGGTCCGCGTACCGGTAGTCGGCGCCGTACCGCTGGCTGGAGTACGACGACACGCCCCAGTTGGCGCTGGCGGTGAACCGACCACTGGTGGTGTTGTCCACCGTGGAGGACCATGCCGTGCCGCCGCCGGCCATCCTCGCCGCCATGTCGGCCCGCATGACGTTCAGGTCGATGAAGGAAGGGTCGATCTTGCCGGTGGTGCTGGTCTCCCGGTGACCCCGGGCGTAGCTGCTGTCCCGGCCGAGGCGGGTGAGTACGGCGGCGGTGGCAGCGAGCGACGCGTTGTACTGCGCGGCCGTCATCTCCTGGTTGACGCCGTTGTAGTCGATCTCCCACCCGATCATGAGGGTGTTGCCGTCCCCGGCCGGGATCGGCCCGCTGCCGCCGCTGACCCCGGCGTGGTTGCACCGGCCGGCGGAGATGACGTGGAAGACGCCGTTGTAGTCGACGAGCGCCTGGCACAGCGGCCCCGGCAGGTCGGACCGGCCGTTGATGCAGATGCCGAGCGCCGGGTGCGGGTTGCTGGCGCTGGAGGTGGAGGCGGTGTGGTGCCAGAGCACCCCGATCGGGTCGAAGGAGCCGGGCCGCATCCGGTTGAGCCAGTCCCCCTCGACGACGACCTGGACACCGGCGGCGCGCAGCACGTCCACCAGCCAGGGAATCGTCGCCATCAGGCGTCCTGAAGCAGGTCGGCGAGGCACTCGGCCTTCGGCGCGGCGTTCGCCGCGGTGGGTCGGGCGACGACGGTCAGGGCGGCGACCACCAGGGCGGGGATGCCGAGCACCCCACGGCGGGGCAGACGGATGGACGGTGTTCGGGCCATGGCGATCCTCCAGCGACGGCGGGTACGAACGGATCGACGAACGTGATGACGGGGACGCTATACCGTCACGTACGTCGATGTCGATACCCTTCAATGCCGGCTCGCGCGCTGAAGGAATTCGCCGATTCAGACCTCGCCGAGCGCGTCGATGTCGCGCATCTCCTCGGCCGTGAGCGAGAAGTGGAAGACGTCGAAGTTGGCGGTGATCCGCTCCGGGGTCACCGACTTCGGGATCACCACGATCTCGTGGTCGATGTGCCAGCGCAGCACCACCTGCGCGGGGGAGACGCCGTGCGCGGCGGCGATCCTGGTCAACACCGGGTCGCTGAGGTCGCTGGTCTTGAACGGGCTGTACCCCTCCAGCACCACGCCCCGGTCCCGGTGCTCGGCGTGCCGCTGCCGGTCGTACAGCGACGGGCTCCACCGGATCTGGTTGACCGCCGGGTTCTCCTCGGTGGACTGGATCAGCTCGTCGATCTCGGGGGTGCTGTAGTTGCTCACCCCGACCGCCCGGACGAGGTTCTCGTCCCGGGCGGCGAGCAGCTCGCGCCAGAGCGGGATGCTGTCCCCCGGCGACGACGGCGGCCAGTGGATCAGCCAGAGGTCCACGTGCTCGACGCCGAGCGCCTCCAGGCTGGCCTCCAGCGTCGCGCGCTCCCGGCCCACCCGGTCCGGCGGGAGCTTGGTGGTGATGAAGACGTCCTCCCGGCGCAGACCGCTCTCCCGTACCGCCCGGCCGACCTCCCGCTCGTTGCCGTACACGGTGGCGGTGTCGAGGTGCCGGTAGCCGGTGTCGAGCGCGGCCAGCACGGCGTCGTAACCGGCCTGGCCGGTGGCCTGCCAGGTGCCGAAGCCGAGCAGGGGCATCCGCACGTCACCGGGGAGCAGGGCGGTGGGCTGGTCGGTGAGGTCCATGACGTCCGTTCTACCCCGCCGCGCCTCCGGCCGCCGAGCGAACCGGACACTCCGGCTTCCAGCGCACCGGCCCGATGTGCCGGACAATGCGGGGGTGACCGACCGGCTGGAGGAGTACCGGCGACGGCGGGACGCGGCCCGCACACCCGAGCCGGTGCCGGCGGAGAGCCCTCCGTCGGCCGGCCCCGACGCCGACGCCGGCCGCTTCGTCATCCAGCAGCACCACGCCCGCAGCCTGCACTGGGACCTGCGCCTGGAGCACGAGGGGGTGCTCGCGTCCTGGGCGGTGCCCCGCGGTCTCCCCCGCGATCCGGGCCGCAACCACCTGGCCGTGCACACCGAGGACCACCCGATGGAGTACCTCGACTTCGCCGGCGAGATCCCCGCCGGCGAGTACGGCGGCGGCCGGATGCTGATCCACGACCGGGGCACCTACCGGTGCGAGAAGTGGCGTGACGACGAGGTGATCGTGACGCTCTCCGGTGAGCGGACCGCCGGCCGCTACGTCCTCTTCGCCACCGGCGGGCGGGACTGGATGGTCCGACGTACCGACCCTGCGCCACCGGGCTGGACACCGATGCCGGATCTGGTCCGGCCGATGCACGCCACGCCCGCCGCCGGGCTCCCCCGCGACCGTGCCGCGTGGGGGTACGAGCTGCGCTGGGACGGCGTCCGGGCGATGGCGTACGTCTCCGGCGGGCGACTGCGGCTGCTCTCCGAGACCGACGAGGAGGTCACCGGCGGGTACCCGTGGCTGCGCGCGATGGCCGAGGCGCTCGCGCCCACCGAGGCGGTGCTCGACGGGGTGCTGGTCCGCATCGACGGTGCCGGGCGGGTCCGCCCGGTCCGGCCGGCCACCGGCAGCCGGGTCCCCGCCGGCGCCCAGTACCTGATCGTGGACCTGCTCTGGTTGGAGGGCGTGAGCAGCGTCGACGTGCCGTACGCGCAACGCCGGGAGCTGCTCGATGGGCTGGTCTTGGCCGGTACGCACTGGCAGACTCCGCCGTGGTTCCCGGGCGCGGGCGACGAGGCCCTGCGCGCCGGGCAGGAACAGGGCCTGCCGGGTGTGGTCGCCAAGCGACTGGACTCGGTCTACCAGCCGGGGCGGCGCAGCCGGCACTGGCTGAGCATCGACGCGGTGTGAGGGCGAGGAGCGACGTGTACCTGACCCACCTGGACTGCCCGCGCTGCGGCAAGGAGTACGCCGCCGACCGGTTACAGAACCTCTGCGAGTGCGGATCGCCGCTACTGGCCCATTACGACCTGCCGGCCGTGGCGAAGGCGGTCACCCCGGAACGCTTTCCGCTGCGCCCGGCCGACCTGTGGCGCTACCGGGAGCTGCTGCCGGTCGCCGACCCGCGGCACGTCACCACGCTGGGCGAGGGCTGGACGCCCCTGCTGCGCGCCCCGGCGTACGGCGCCGAGATCGGCATCACCGACCTGATGGTCAAGGACGAGGGGCTGATCCCGACCGGCTCGTTCAAGGCCCGGGGCGCGGCGGTCGGGGTCAGCCGGGCCCGCGAGCTGGGCGTCGAGCGGATCGCGATGCCCACCAACGGCAACGCCGGGTCGGCCTGGGCCACGTACGCGGCGCGGGCCGGGATGGGCGCGACCATCGTCATGCCGCTGGGTGCGCCGAGCATCTGCCGGCGCGAGTGCGTCGCCGCCGGCGCCGACCTGCGCCTGATCGACGGGCTGATCGGCGACGCCGGTCGGCGGGTGGCCGAGCTGATCGCGGAGTCGAACGGGGCGATCTTCGACGCCGGCACGCTGCGCGAGCCCTACCGGCTGGAGGGCAAGAAGACGATGGGGTACGAGATCGTCGAGCAGCTCGGCTGGCAGGCGCCTGACGTGATCATCTATCCGACGGGCGGCGGGGTCGGCCTGATCGGCATCCACAAGGCGCTGCACGAGCTGCGCGAGCTGGGTTGGGTCGGCGACAAGCTGCCCCGACTGGTGGCGGTGCAGTCCACCGGCTGCGCGCCGATCGTGCGGGCGTTCGCCGCCGGCGAGGATCGGGCGCAGCCGTGGGCGGACGCGCACACGGTGGCGTTCGGCATCACCGTGCCGGCCCCGCTGGGCGACGAGCTGATCCTGGCGGCACTGCGGGAGTCCTCCGGCACTGCCGTCGCCGTCGACGACGCGGACATCCTCGCCGACCTGCGGGACTTCGCCGCCCGGGAGGGGCTGCTGCTCTGCCCGGAGGGGGCGGCCTGCCTCACGGCGGCTCGGCAACTGCGCGCCGGCGGGTGGATCCGGGCCGGTGAGCGGGTGGTGGTTCTCAACACCGGCGCCGGGCTGAAGTACCCGGACACGGTCGACGTGTCCGGCGTACCCCTGATGGTGTGAGGTGACGGCACCCCGCGGACCGGGCGGTCCGCGGGGTGCCGTCGTGCCGGTCTACTGGTAGCTGATGTCCGAGGGCGAGTAGAGGCAGTTGACGCCGTCGGCGCCCTCGCCGACCTCGGTCGGCTCGCTGCCCTTCGGCACGCCCTTGTACTTCACGCAGATCGAGGTCTCCCGGTCCGGGTCGCCGACGATGGTGATCCTGCTGAACCGGGCGGTGTCGCCCCAGTTGGTGTTGATGCCGGCGATCGCGTCGGTGTTCCGGACGATCACGTTGTCGATCACCACGTGCCGCTGGTACGACGTGGAGCAGTTGCCGCAGGCGCGGTAGAGCTTGCCGGCGTTCTCCACCCGGAAGTTCTTGATGTAGACGGTGCCCGAGCCGTTGTGCTGGAAGACCTTGTCGCTGGCGGAGCGGGCCCCACCGCCGTCGACGGTGTACGTGGTGCCGCCGCGGAAGGTCGCCGCGTCCTCGCCGACGTCCTCCCACCAGACGTTGATCAGGGTGCAGTTGCCCTCACAGTGCACGCCGTCGCCGGCCGGGGCACCGATGATCACGTTGCGCAGGGTGGCGCCAGCGGCCAGCTCGAACATCGGGTCCTGGCTCTCGCTCTGCCCACCGTCACCGATGCCGTAGTAGCGCTTGAGCCCACCGTCGAAGGTCCCGGAGACCGCGATCGTCGCGTCCACCTTCTGGCTGCTGGTGGGCGTCGGCCAGCCGGCCGCCGGAGGTGTGGTGGTCGGTGGCGGAGTGGTGGTCGGCGGCGGCGTGGTCGGGGTGCCGCCGCCGGACGAGTCGACCACCACGTCGTCGAAGCCGCCGCTGGCGTACGCGGTGACCAGGCCAATGCGGCCCGCGCCGGCCAGGCTGTTGCTGCCGGACGCGATCTGGGCGCCGTTGACGAAGCCGCGGATGGTGCTGCCGCTGGTCTCGATGCGCAGGGTGTACCAGCTGCCGGTGCCGATGCCCAGCGCGGTGGAACCGATCGCCGTGACGGAGCTGCCGTTGACCGCCTGGAGTTCGGCCCGACCGGAGCCGAGCAGGGCCAGCCGGTACATCTTGGTGCTGCTGCTGGACCGGGCCGCGAGCCCGACCAGGGCGCTGGACGAGCCGAAGCTCGTGGGCCTGACCCGGGCCTGCACGGAGTAGTTGGTCCAGCTGGTCTGGCCGGCGAACTGCCGGGCCAACTCGCTGCCGGCGTTGGACTGGTTGAGCACGCCCGATCCGTCCACGGCCCAGGTGCCACCGGACTTGGACCAGCCGGAGGTGTCGCCGTCGGTGAAGTCGTCGCTGAAGACGGTGGCCGCGAAGGCCGAGGTCATGCCGGCGGCGAGGGCCGCCGCGGTCACCCCGGCGCCCACCGCCAGCAGGAGTGGTCGGCGGCCGGAGAATCTTCTTTTCTGCACAGGTGTCCTCCTTGACGCATGTGGTGGTGATCCCTCGGCCGCCGTACTGGAACGGGTCGGCACAGCGTGCCGCGCTGAAACGGGATCGGTGTGCGTCCCCGCCGGACGCCCGGATCCGAGGCGGGGTGAAGCGGGATCAAAGCCCCGGGGAAAGGGCTTTCCCACTTCTTGGAGGCTAGGACTGTCCAAGCATCAGCGTCAATGCCTGGCGTTTGCAGGTCTGTTGCAGGATTTCAGTAGCTGTCCGGCTCGGTGATCCGCCAGGCCGCGTTGATCAGCCCGATGTGCGAGAGCGCCTGCGGGGTGTTGCCGAGCTGCATCCCGGTGGACAGGTCGATCTGCTCGCTGAACAGCCCCACGTCGTTGGCGTACCCGACGACCCGTTCGAAGAGCGCCTCGGCCCGCTGCCGCTCACCCGTCATCACCAGGCACTCCACCAGCCAGAACGAGCACAGCAGGAATCCGGCCGGGTCGGTCGTCCACCGCCGCAGCAGTCCGCCCTCGGTGCCCAGCTCGCGCTCGACCATCGCGATTGTCGAGCGCATCCGCGGGTCGGTGGCCGGCAGGAAGTGTGTCACCGGCAGGGCCAGCACCGAGGCGTCCAACTCCGCCGACCCGAACGCGCCGGTGAACGCCCCGATCCGGTCGTTCCACCCCTCGCGCAGCACGGTGTCGCGGATCTCGTCACGGATCCGGGCCCAGCGACGGGGGTCGGCCCGGTCGCCGAGCCGGTCGGCGAGCCCCACCGCCCGGTCCATGGCGAGCCAGCAGGCCACCTTGGACGAGAGGTAGTGCCGCTCCTCGTCCCGGGTCTCCCAGATACCGCGGTCCGGCAGGTGCCACGTCGAGGCCACCTGCTCGGTCAGCCCGAGCACCATCTCCCGCAACTCGCCCTCGAACGTCGGGCCGAGGTAGTCGCGCAGCCGCCACACCGCGGACATGATTTCACCCGGCACGTCGAGCTGTCGCTGCCGCCAGGCGTCGTTGCCGACCCGCACGGGCCTGCTGTCGCGGTAGCCGCGCAGGTGGGGGCAGTGGTGCTCGGAGATGTCGCGCTCGCCCTCCAGCCCGAAGAGCACCGGAACGGGCTCGTCGCCGAACCGGCCGATCGAGCGGGTCGCCCAGGCGAACAGCCGGGACGTCTCGTCGGGGCAGGCCGCCACCCAGAGCGCCCGCATCGTCAACGAGAAGTCCCGTAGCCAGGAGTAGCGGTAGTCGTAGTTCCGGTCGCCGCCGATCCGCTCGGGCAGCGAGGAGGTCAGCGCCGCGGCGACCGCGCCACTGCGGGCGTACGTGAGGCCGGTCAGGACCGTCGAGCTGTGTTTGACGAGTTCGGGGTAGCGGCCGGAGTACGTGTGCGTCTCCCGGAACGCCTGCCACGCCTGCGTCGTCTCGGCGAGGGTGGTCAGTGGGTCCATCCGGGCCGGCGGATCGCCGTACGCCTCGCCGAAGGCGAGGTCCATCCCGATCACCTGACCGGCGGAGACCTCGAACTCGTGGGTCACCCGGTCGGTGCCGGCCCGCAGGTGCAGACCCCCGGCACGCAACATCAGCACGATGGGGCCGGCGCCGGCCAGCACCCCGCCGTCCGGCTGCTCATGCAGGTAGGGCGTGAGCAGGCCGTACTCCGGGCGGGGCGCGAAGTCCAGCGCCATCCGTACCCGCCCGGTGAGCCCTTCGACCACCCGGATCAGCACGGCGGGTGAGTGCCGGCCCAACTCGTGGGCGCGGGCGCCGACCTCGGCGGCCAGAGCGTCGGTGACCGCCACGCTGCCGTGCGGGGTGTGGTGCACCGTCCGTAGCACCAACGTGTCCGGCAGGTACGCGCGCTCCACCCGGTGACGCGGACCGCCGACCCCGACCGGCGCGAGCCGGAAGTGGCCGGCTCCCGGGTCGAGCAGCCGCGCGAACACCGACGACCCGTCGAACCGGTGCGGGCACCACCAGTCGATCGAGCCGTCCTTGCCGACCAGGGCACCCGAACGAGAGTCCGAGAGGAACCCGTAGTCGGAGATCGCCGGCTGCTGCTCCACCCGCCGGGGGTACCCGCATCGGCCCGGATCAGGCCGGACGGCTCACTCGGTCGGTGGCTCGTCCTCGCCCGCCGCCTCGGCCGCGTCGGCCTCCTCCTTGGTCTTGTGGACGGCCTTGTCGGCGTGCTCCGGCGGCCCGTAGACCGTGTAGAGCACCAGCGGGTTGGGGCCGGTGTTGACGAAGTTGTGCTTGGTGCCGGCCGGCACCACGACCAGGTCGCCCGCGACGACCTTCCGCTTCGCGCCGGCGACCCGCGCCTCGCCGACGCCGCTCACGAAGGTGAGGATCTGGTCGATGTCCTCGTGCACCTCCTCGCCGATCTCCCCGTCGGCGGGGATGGTCATGATGACCAGCTGGGTGTGCTCACCGGTCCACAGCACCCGCCGGAAATCCGGGCTCTTCTCGGCGACGGTCGCGATAGTGAAATGCTCCATGTCCACGCTCATACCCCGTCCGACGGCGCGCCACGCCGGGACCGGCGGATCGTGGAAATCCCCACGGTCGGCGGGTTTGGATCCGCGTGGACCGGGGATCGACAAAACTGACCGGCGCGAACGGCTGGTCGAGCCAGGTCCCCGCCGGCGTACCGCCGAACGGCTGCGGTGGTGGGAGACGGCCAGAGCACGGCGACGTTCCGACCACTGTCGAAACGGCGCCGTGCGCTCTTGTGTGCGTGAAGGCCCGCCGCGATCTTGCAGTTACTGTCGCGGCAAAGGGGACATGTCACGCGTCTCGGCAACCAAAACTGCAAGATCGGCGCGACGCTGAAACCTCAGCGGTGCAGCCAGGTGAGCAGGTCGGGCGGGGCCAGCTTCCCGGCCCTCTCCTGGTACCGGGCTAGACCGGCGTCGTCCAGCAGGTCGCGTCCCTGGCCCGAGCCGCCCCGGCGAAAGAACGCCTGCCGGTCGCGCAGCACCCCGAGCGTGTCCGGTGCGAGCCGATCGGCGCGCTCCCGCATGCGACCGAAGGTGGCGGCCTCCACCAGCTCCGGCCCAGGGCTCGGGAGTTTCCACCGGTCGGCCAGCCGACGCATCTCACCGCCCAGATCGGCCAGCAGGTCGTCGTAGTGCACCAGCTCGACGTTCGGCTCGTGCCGGCGGGCCCACGCGTCACTCAGGTGCAGCAGCACCCCCGGCAGCGAATCCAGCTCGGCGCGGGGATCCGCCTCCCGGTCGACCCAACTGAGCAACCACTCCGGTGCCGGAGGCCGCTCGCGGGGTGGCCCGGCCGGGGCTGGTCGACCGGTCAGCTCGGCGATGCGCGCCCGGTCCAGGTTGGCGCTCTGGTGGTAGAGGGAGACCGCCATGTCCAGCGGGTGCCGGGCCACCACCACGTAGTGCACCCGAGGGTCGAGCGGCACCCCGTCCAGCGGGGTGTGCGTCTTGATGAACCGCCGGTGTGGCTGGGCCGCCAGCCGGTCGTACACCGTGGCCTGCGGCTCTCCCAACCAGTCCAGCCACGGCGACAGCACGGTCAGCGACGCCGGCAGCTCCGGGGTGCCCAGCACCAGGAGCGCACAGATCATCTGCATCCAGGTGGTGCCGCTCTTGGACCGGGTGCTGATGACGATGTCGCCGTCGCGCAACGGAAAGCCGATCCACCGTGCGCTGTCCTCTTCGTCGGATCGGTACCGGTGAATTGGCGAGGACATCGGTGAATGGTAGTCGCCGAACCGACAGTCGAGCGGCCGAATTCCGGCTGACAACTCTGGGGCATACGCGAATGCCTGGCTAGATTGAAGTATGGTGCCCGCCCACGGGGGCCGGGCGGCGGCACCGATCTACCGCCCCATCCTCGCCAGCCGCCGGGGCGAGCTTGAGGCCCTGAGCCACCTCGAGCCCGCGTACGCCGCACTGGTCGCCCCGATCCTGGAGATCGGCGCGATCGCTAAGTCCATGATGGACGTCATTCGCCGGCTGCCGGCGGGGCTCATGCCCGCCATCGACGTCAGCGCGCTGCCCGACAGCCCTGAGGCGGAGCTGACCCGCTGGGGCGTACCGGTGGTGCCGGTGATCGGGCTCGCGGAGAGCGACCACCGGCTGGTCGCACACGGCGCCGCGGCGCGGGCGTACGGCCGGCGCGCGCTCATCCGGCTGCGGGCCGGCCAGGACCGGGCCGGTCCGGATGCGAGCACCACCGCGGTGGAACGGATCTGGCGGTTCACCGGCCTCGCCCCGGAGGAGTGCGACCTGCTGGTGGACGCGGGGGACGTGTGCTGCCCGGCGGACGTGCGGACCGCCGAGCCCCGGGTACGCCACCTGCTGGACTGGGCCCGCCGACACGCCTGGCGGTCGGTGACGGTGGCGGCGGGCGGCATGCCCCCGACGCTGTCTCGGCTGCCCACCGACGAGCCGGTCCAACTGGACCGCTGGGACTGGCAACTGTGGCGACGACTGGCCGACGCCGGGGTCGACTACGGCGACTACGGCGTCCACCCGGCGGTGCCGGGCACCGGTGACCCCGGGGACCGGTTGCCGACCGTGCGGTACACCGACGAGGGCAGTTGGTGGGTGTACCGCTGGGCGCGACGCGGCGGCCGGGGCGAGGACCGGTTCGCCGACCTGTGTCGCACGCTCGTGTCGGCACCACACTGGCCAACCGCCGGAGCGGCCTTCTCCTGGGGTGACCACGAGCTGCTGCGCCGGGCCCGCAGGGGCGCTGGCACCGGCTCGACCGCCAACTGGGCGGCGTGGAGCACCTCGCACCACCTGGCCCACGTGCTCGCCACGCTGCTGCATCCGGCCGGCGACGCCGCGCCGATATGGCACCCCGGGCAGGGTCCGCCGCAGCGGGGGCGATCGCTGCGGTGAGGGCCGGGTCTACTGCTTCTCGGTGAAGCCGAACTGGATGATGCCCTCGTCGTCGACGGTGGCGTCCACCGACGCGTCACCGAGCAACTCGGCGGCGTCCTCGTCCAGGAAGATCCTGGCGCCCTGGTTGTCGACCACACGGTCGCCCTGTACCGGCTCGGGCACCAGTTCGACGGTGAGCGACCCGGCCTCGGTGTCGGCGGCGATACGGACTCCGCCGTCCTGGGCGACGTCCTGTTGGTTGGCGAGGTCACGAATGACGAGCACGGCGTTATCGGTCATGGTGAGCATGGCGGAAACTCCTCGTGGATTCTCGGCTCGCGGTCGGATACCGCGCGGACCGGACAGGCCCGCGTACGAGCACACGTGGGAGGCGACAGAGGGGCGAACGGTCGTCGCCGTCGCATCGGATCGGGGCAGCTGACGGCCCCGTCAGTCCCACCGTGCCTGCTCACCGACCATCCGTCAAATAGAGCCAGGTCAGTGGAGAGCGGCGGCCGGGGCCAGCCAGGCGCGAATCTCGTTGACCGCCGCGCGGCCGGCCCGGTTGGCCCCGATCGTGCTGGCCGAGGGGCCATACCCGACCAGGTGAACCCGCGCGTCGGCGACCACCCGGGTGCCGTCCATCGTGATACCGCCGCCCGGCGCGCGTAGGCCCAGCGGGGCGAGATGGTCGATGGCCGCCCGGAACCCGGTGCACCAGAGGATCACGTCCGCCGGCACGAACCGCCCGTCCGTCCAGGCCACCCCGTCGGGCGTGATCCGGTCGAAGATGGGTAGCCGGTCGAGGACGCCACGCTCGCGCAGTCGGCGTACCTCGGGGGTGACCGGCAGCCCGGTCACGCCCACCACGCTGCCCGGCGGGCGGCCGGCCCGGACCGCCTCGTCCACCCGGGCCACCGCGGCGCGGCCCAGTTCCGGGCCGAACTCCTCGTCGTTGAACGTCGGTGGCCGGCGGGTCACCCAGGTGGTGGCCGCCGCGACGGTGGAGACCTCGCCGAGCAGCTGCACGGCCGAGGTGCCGCCACCGACCACCACCACGCGAAGGCCGGTGAACTCGGTCGGCCCCCGATAGTCGGCGGTGTGCAGCTGCCGTCCCCGGAACGTCGACCGGCCCGGGTAGTGGGGCCAGAACGGGCGCGTCCAGGTGCCGGTGGCGTTGATCAGCGCCCGGGCGGTCCAGGTGCCCCGGTCGGTCTGCACATCCAGCCGTCCGTCGGGACGGGAGCGCACCGCCCGGACCCGCACCGGCCGCCGCACCGGCAGATCGAAGGCCCTCTCGTACGCGGCAAAGTAGGCGCTGACCTGCTCGGCGGCCGGGCGTTGTGGCTCGGCGGGCGGGAGCGGCAGCCCGGGCAGGTCGTGAAAGCCGTGCACCCGGTCGAAGACCAGCGTCGGCCAGCGGTGCTGCCAGGCGCCGCCGGGCCCGTCGTCGGCGTCGAGGATGACGAAGCCGCTGCCGGACGCGAAGCCGGTGCGGTGCAGGTGGTAGCCGGCGCTCAGGCCGGCCTGCCCGGCCCCGATCACCACGACATCTGCGAAGTGGGTGTCCACACGGCGTACAACCACCCGGATGTCGCCGCTGTGCCCGTCCTCGACCGTCGTGCCGATCACAGGCAGCCATTCCGGCTTCGACCACCTGACCTGCTCTTACGCTGAGTGAATGAGCGACTTCCGTCGGTACGCGGCCGAATTCCTCGGCACCCTGTTGCTGGTGTTCTTCGGGGTGGGCAGCGCGATCGCCGCACGGGTCCAGGGCGGCGTGGTGGTGGTGGCGCTGGCCTTCGGGTTCGTGATGGTGGCCCTCGTCTACACGATCGGCCCACTCTCCGGCAGCCACGTCAACCCGGCGGTGACGCTCGGTGTGCTGCTCTCCGGAAAGATCTCGCTGGTCGGGGCGGTGGCCTACTGGATCGCGCAGTTCGTCGGGGCGACCGTCGCGGGCTTCGTGCTCTGGGCGCTCACCCGTTGGGGTGACGTCGCGGACCAGACCGGGGCCCTGGGCACGAACGGTTACGGCGCGCACATCAACCGGGGCGGCGCGGCCGTGCTGGAGGTCGTGCTGACCTTCCTGTTCGTGTTGGTGGTGCTGGTGGTGACCAGTCGGAGCGAGAACCCGGGCACCGCCGGTCTGGCCATCGGCTTGGCCCTCGCCGTGACCCAACTGGTGGGCGTGACGCTGACCGGCGCGGCGGTCAACCCGGCCCGCGCGTTCGGCCCGGCGGTCTTCGAGGGCGGCGTGGCTCTGCGGCAACTCTGGGTGTTCATCGCCTTCCCGCTGCTCGGCGGGGCGCTCGCCGCGCTGGTCGCGCCAATGGTCATGGGTGCCCAACGGCACTACTGGGGTGGTCACGAGAAATCGGTCGGCGGGCCGAAATAGCCCAGACGGCAATATCTTTCGCCAGAGGGCCTTCTCCGGCGAATATCTCCGTGGCAGCATCAGCGGATGCATCGCCGTCACTTTCCCCGGGCCCTCGCGCTGCTCGCGCTGGTCGCCACCGCGGCCACCGCCGGCGCGCCCGGTGCCACGGCCGAGTCGCCCACCCCCGCGACGACCCAACTGCGCGCCACCATCGACACGATCCTCGCCGACGCCCGGCTGGCCGGCGCGCAGGCGTCGGTGGTCGTGGTCGACACCGGCACGGGCCAGACGCTCTACGACCGCAACGGTGACCGCCGGCTGGTCCCGGCGTCCAACACCAAGCTGCTGACCTCGACCGCGGCCCTTGAGCTGCTCGGCCCGGGCCACCGCTTCACCACCGACGTCCGGGCCACCGGCAAGCGCCGCGCGGGCCTGCTCTCCGGCAACCTCTACCTGCACGGCGGGGGCGACCCGACGATGCTCGCCGCCGACTACGACGCGCTCGCCGCGCAGGTCGCCGCCGACGGCGTGCGGGTGGTCACCGGGAACCTGGTCGCCGACGACACCCGCTACGACCGCACCCGGCTCGGTCCCGACTGGACCTGGGACGACGAGCCCTACTACTACGCCGCCCAGGTGTCCGCGCTGACCGTCGCCCCGGACACCGACTACGACGCGGGCACGGTGATCGTGCACGCCGCACCGGCCGACCGGGCCGGCGCCCCACCGGTGGTGACCACCACCCCCGCCACCGGGTACGTCCGCGTCGACAACCGCGCCCAGACGGTCAGCGACGGCGAGACCTCGATCTCGATCGAGCGCGAGCACGGCGGCAACACCGTGGTGGTGACCGGCCAGATCGCGGTCGGCGAGGAGCCCGCCAGCGACTGGGTCACCGTCTGGGAACCCACCGGCTACGCGGCCGACGTGTTCCGGGCGGCGCTGCACCGGCACGGCGTCCGGGTGCTCGGCCGGACCGTGCTCGGCCAACCCACCCCCGAGACGGCCAACCCGGTGGCGCGACACGACTCGATGAGCCTGGGTGAGCTGATGACGCCGTTCCTCAAGCTGTCCAACAACGGGCACGCCGAGGTGTTGACCAAGGAGATCGGACGGGTGCTCTCCGGTTCGGGCACCTGGACGGCCGGCCTCACCGCGATCAGCGAGTACGTCGCCGACACCGGAATGGACACTGGAAGACTGCGCCAACGTGACGGCTCAGGGTTGTCCCGGCGCAACCTCGTCCCGGCGGCGGAGTTCGTCGACCTGCTGAGCGCCGTCCGCGCCGAACCGTGGTTCGCGACCTGGTACGCGGCGCTGCCGATCGCCGGCCAGCCCGAGCGGTTCGTCGGCGGCACCCTGCGCAGCCGGATGGCCGGCACCCCTGCCGCGGGCAACGTGCACGCCAAGACCGGCAGCCTGACCGGTGTCTCCGGGCTCTCCGGCTACGTCACCAGCGCCGACGGGCGACTGCTGGCGTTCTCCATCCTGCTGAACAACTACCTGACGGCGTCGGTGAAGTCGCTGGAGGACCAGATCGCCGTGGCGCTGGCCGGCTTCCGCGAGGGTGGGGCGTCGACGGCACGGGTGGCCCCGCCGGCGGTGCCGGAGACGCCGCGTACCCCGGAGGGCGTCGAGTGCTCCTGGGTCAAACCGATCACCTGTTGAGCGGCGGCCGGGAGGCGCGTACGCGCCTCCCCGCCCCGGGGGGGCGCAGGCCGGGCGCCCCCGGCGGGGGGGCCCCCCCCCCCCGGCCCCCGGGGGGGGGGGGGGCCCCCCCCCCCACCCCCCCCCCCGGGGGGGGGGGGGGGGGGGGGGGCGCCCCCCCCCCCCCCGCCCCGGCGAGCGCTCAGGCCGGACGGTCCGGTGGGGGGACCACCGCCGTCGGGTCACCACGCTCGATGAGCGCGGCGATCTCAGCGGCCCGCAGCCCGCGCAGCGCCAGCACCCGGGTGCCCCAGCGGTGCAGGCGGCACGGGTGCGGGCTGGCATCGTTGCGGCAGACCACACCCCCGGACCACCGGCGGGGGGCGTGCACCACCACCGCCCGTACGGCGAACTGGGTGTCCTCGCCGGTCACGTACGGCGGCAGGGGGATGTCGCGAAGAACCTCCCCTGGCGCTTCACCGGTGCCGGACGAATCGGCACGACGGACGCGGTGGGCGGTACTGCTACTCATCTCCGCTGCCTCCACACTGGATGCTCGGGTGGGAACAGCAGAAAGTTACGACGCATTCGACAGTCCGCGACGGACAAACTGTCCCGCCGCGGTGACGCCCAGCGATCGGTCAGTCAGTCAGCGCACCGTCACGGCCTGGAGGCCGACGTTGCCGCAGTGCGGTGTGAAGACCTTCTCGACGGTCCAATTCAGCAGCAGTCGGGCGCCCTTGGGCAGCGTGAAACGGATGGTGAACTGCGCACTCTGACTGGTGTAGGGGTCTTCCAGTCGAGCGGTGCTGGCGGGCCCGCCGGTGGACAGCCGCGCCTCCAGTCGCCCCCGGGCCATCCAGATGCCACCGTAGAGGTGGACCGTGCGCGGCTCACCGCTGCCGGCGACGGCGAGGCTGAACCCGTTGCCGGCCCCGCAGGTGTAGACGCCGTTGGAGCTGCCGTTCGTCGACCGCTCCGGCGCGCCGTCGGACCAGCGCACGTACTCCTGGTTGCCGTCCCAGCCGACCCGCCTGCCGGCGCCACCCCCGTCGATGATCTCGCCGGAGCCGGAGCGCTTGCGGTTCGTCGACCGGCCGCCGCGCTCCCCCCAGTGCACCCAGTCCCGGGTGCCCACGGCGGTGAGGTCGACAGCGGCGGGCATCTCCCCCCGGCTCACCGACAGCGCCGGCGAACCGGGCTTGGCCGGCGGCGGGGCGGGCGCGCTCGCTGACGGCGTCGGGTCCGGCGCGGGTGGCCGCTGGCGCGGACGCAGGCCGGGCGTCGCCGGCCCCGCCTCGCCGGTGCGCCCGTCGGCGGCCGGGAGACCGGGGGAACGGGCGGCCCCGGCGGCCACGCCACCCGGACCCGCCGGGTCGTCGTCCGGCTCCGAACCGGACCGGGTGCCGAGGTACGAGACCAACACCACCAGGCAGGCGAGTACGGCGACTCCCTCCACCGCCCAGCGTCGTCGCTGTCGGACGCGGCGCAACACGCCGCGGGCCACCCCGGCGGTCAGGGCAGGCGGGCGGTGCCTCGGCGGCGCGTCGCCTGCCCTCGAACCAGCCCGCGTGCGGTCTTCGTCCGCCACCGACCCCTCCAACTCCACCGCCCGGCCGTTCTGGACCGCCGCGGACCACACCGTCCACTGTGGGCCGTTTCACGTTTATCCGGGCGTGGACGACACGCTAGATCCGGACTGCCGGACGTGTCCAGCCCACAATGGGACGCTGTCGGACAACCCGGCCCGCCCGGACGGACACTTCGGCAGACCACGAGCGCCTTCGGCGTCAGCCGATCCGGAAGCCGAGCAGTTGCGCGACGACCACGGCCTGCTCGACGTCGATGATGGCGCCGGCCCGCTCGACGACCGTCGGGTCGAGCGCGGTGAGATCGCTGCCCCGCAGGTCGGCGCCGCCGAGCCGGACGTTGTGCAGCTGCGCGCCGGAAAGATCGACACCAGTGACGGTAGCACCGGTCAGGTTGGCCCTGGTGAGGTCCACCTCGCGCATCCGCACCCCGGTCAGTCGAACGCCGCGCAGGTCGGCGCCGGGCAGCGCGGCGAAGGACCAGTCACCGCCGTCCACCGTCAACGGACGCAGGTCGCACTCGCTGAACGTGCTGCCGACCAGCTTGCAGCCGGTGAACTCGGCCTCGAAGAAGTTGCACCGCCGAAAGACGCAGCGGGTGAAGGCGGAGTCGACATGTCGGGAGGCGTTGAACGCCACGTTGCCGAACGTGCACCCGGTGAAGACCGCGCCCCTGCTCAGCGCCTCGGTCAGGTCAACACCAAAGAACTCGCAACCCACGAAGTGCCGGTCGGTCAGCTCCTCGCCGTACCAGTCCTCGTTGCGGAAGGTCACGTCCTCGGTCAACTCCGGCATCCGGCCAGGCTAGTGGGCGCCGCCGACACCCGGCGGCCGGCGTGCCCGGCGCCGGCCCCCTTCCGGTCTCGCCGTACCGGCGAGTAGGTTCGGCGGTGTGAGTGTGGCTCGGAGCAAGGACCCGGATCAGATCGGTTTCGACCCGGCGCGGCTGGCGCGCATCGACGAGCACTTCGGCCGGTACGTCGACGACGGCCGGCTCGCCGGCTGGCAGGTGGTGGTCACCCGTGGCGGCGAGGTGGCGCACTCCTCGACGTACGGGCTGCGCGACCGGGAGTCGGGCGCACCGGTCGAGACCGACACGCTCTGGCGGATCTACTCGATGACCAAGCCGGTCACCTCGGTCGCGGCGATGATGCTGTGGGAGGAGGGCCGGTTCGAGCTGACCGACGAGATCAGCCGCTGGCTGCCCGAGTTCGCCGACCTGCGGGTCTACTCGAAGGGGTCGGTGCTCAAGCCGTACACCGTGCCGGCGGCCGAGCCGATCCGGGTCTGGCACCTGCTCACCCACACGGCCGGCCTGACGTACGGCTTCATACAGACCTCGGTGGTCGACGGGCTCTACCGGGCCGCCGGTTACGACCTGTACCCGCCGACGGACGTCGACCTGGCCGGCGCCTGCGCGGCCTTCGGCGAGCTGCCGCTGTTGTTCCAGCCCGGCTCGGCGTGGGGCTACTCGGTTGCCACCGACGTCCTCGGCCGACTCGTCGAGGTGATCTCCGGGCAGAGTCTCGACGCGTTCTTCGCCGACCGGATCTTCGGCCCACTGGGCATGACCGACACCCGCTGGTGGGTGGAGGGCGACGAGGCCGACCGGCTGGCCGCGCTCTACGTCCCGGAGCCGCGTAGCGGCCGGGCCGTCCGTTACGACAGCCTCGGGTCGCTCGCGTTCAGCAAGCCGTCGCTGCTCTCCGGCGGTGGCGGCCTGATCTCCAGCGCCGCCGACTACCACCGCTTCACGTCTCTGCTGCTGCGCGGCGGCGAGCTGGACGGCGTCCGGCTGCTCGGGCCCCGCACGGTGCGGTTCATGACCCGCAACCACCTGCCCGGTGGTCAGGACCTGGGCACTCTGTCCACCGGGGGCTTCGCCGAGACCACCCTGGACGGGATCGGCTTCGGCCTCGGCTTCGCGGTGGTCGACGACCCGATCCCCAGCCGGGTGCCGAGCAGCGTGGGCGAGTTCTACTGGGGCGGGGTGGCCAGCACCGCGTTCTGGGTCGACCCGGCCGAGGAGATCACCGCGCTGCTGTTCACGCAGCTGATGCCGTCGAGCACCTACCCGCTCCGCTCCCAGCTGCGCCAGCTCGTCTACGCCGCCCTGGTCGACTGACGGGATCGGCGTTCCACCGACGGGCGGCCGGCCCAGTCCCTAGCCTGAGCTGGTGAGCACCATCGTCGTGTTTGGCGCGGGCGGCACCGCCGGTTCGCGGGTCACCTCCGAGGCGGTCGACCGGGGGCACCGGGTGATCGCCGCCGTCCGCCGCCCGGAGGCCACCTCGTACCTGCCGGCCGGGGTGCGGACGGTCACCGGCGACGCGACCAGCGAGCGGAGTGTCCGGGAGCTGGCGCCGGACGCCGACGCACTGGTCGTGGCGATCGGCGGCGGTGAGCGCGAGCTGTGGCGGAACGCGGCGGAGAACCTGGTGACCACGCTGCGCGGGATGCCGGCCGCACCGCGGATCATCCACCTGGGCGGCGGGTCCACCCTGCTCACCCCGGGTGGCACCCGCATTCTCGACGAGCCGGACTTCCCGGCGCAGTACCGGGAGTCGGCGCTGGGCCAGGCGGACGCGTTGGACTACTACCGCACCGCAGCCGACGGGGTGAGCTGGACGTACGTGTCGCCGCCCCCGCTGGAGTTCCACCCCGGCACGCGCACCGGGCACTACCGCACCGGCACCGACCAGCCGGTCACCGACGCCCAGGGCCGCTCGGTGCTCACCTACGAGGACCTGGCGGTGGCGATCATCGACGAGATCGAGCAGCCGCGACACCAGAACGCCCGCTTCACCGCCGCCTACTGACCCAGGTGCGGGCCAGCCGTGCTCAGTCGGCGAGGCGGGCCGGGAAGCCACCGGTGGCGATCGGACCCCAGGCGTCGATGGTGACCCGGATCAGCGACTTGCCCTGGCGCACCATCGCCGCCCGGTAGTCGTCCCAGTCCGGGTGCTCGCCGGAGATGCTGCGGAAGTACTCGACCAGCGGCTCCAGAGCCTCGGGCAGGTCCAGCACCTCGGCGGTGCCGTCGATCTGCACCCAGGGGCCGTTCCAGTCGTCGCTGAGCACGCAGGCCGAGACCCGGGGGTCGCGGCGGAGGTTGCTCACCTTGGCCCGCTCCGGGTAGGTGGAGACGACCAGCCGCCCCTGCCCGTCGACCCCCGCGGAGACCGGGGAGGACTGCGGGCGCCCGTCGGCCCGCGTGGTCATCAGCACGACGTGGTGTCGCGGCCGGAGGAAGTCGAGCAGGCCGTCCCGGTCGACCCGGGTGTTGCTTGCGATGCTGCGTGCCATTCCCCGTTCCTACCAGGGCGGGGTCGCAGCGGCGGCGGCGGGTCAGCGAGGGCGGGCCGCGGCGCGACGCACCGCCTGGGCGGGCACCCGGAGGCGGCCGGACGGACGCCAGGCCCGCCCGTTGGCGTAGATGACCCGAAAACCGAGGTACGACGCGAGCGGCGCCCAGTGGGCGGAGCCCATCCGCAGCTCGGCGGCATTGTGTCGCTGGCCGTTGGCGAGCACGTCGAGGAGCACGGTTTCGAAGGCCGCCGATTCGACCCAGTCGACTTCCCGGGTGAAACCGCAGATCAGAGCGGCTCCGGTGACCTCCAGGAACTCGCGCAGCACCGCGTCCGAGGCGCGCAGCACCGAGCAGCTGCCGAAATAGAGTCGGCGCCCCTCCGCGCGGCCGGCCATCAGCTCGGCCACCTCGTTCAACTCCACCGACTGCCAGTCGGTGAGGCAGAGCCGACTCGGTTCGCCGTGCATGGCGAAGAAGCCGACCCGGTGGTCGGCGTACTGCTTGAGCAGCCAACGGTCCAGGAAGTAGAACAACTCGTCGCGGGTGGCCGCGTCCTTGTGGATGAAGCGAATCTTGCCCAGCCGCTCCAGCAGCTCCAGGGTGGGCAGCACGGAGCCCCGCTCGTTGAGGTCACGGTGCCACTGACCCTCGACACAGAAGACGCCACCGCGTGCCACGCGCACCTCCGCCTGTCCACCGCCCAGGGCTGACGTTACCGGCCGCCATAACCTCGGGAACATCACCCTCGGTGTGGCAGTTTGCGACGTTCGGTGTGCTTGCCGGTGCGAGGGCCGATCGGACGGAATGACTGGTTCGCAAATCAGCCGAATTCCCAGGCAATATCCAGGAACAGCGGATTGTGAGCACGATTCTCGTTAACCACCTCCAACGGCATGGATCAGTGCCATGGTGGAAATCACGGGACTTCTCGGTCGATGTCCCGAAGCCATCCCATTCGCTCTCCTATCGGGAGGACTTCTGTGCGCGTAAACACCTTGAAGCGTGCCGCCGTCGCGTTCGCCCTGGCACTGCCCGGGGCCGCAATCGCCACGGTGGTCGCCGCACCGGCGGCGCACGCGGACGGCTGTTACACCTGGAACCGCACCCTGACGCAGGGGCGCTCCGGCGACGACGTCCGCCAGTTGCAGATCCGGGTCGCCGGGTGGGCCGGCTACCGGGACATCGTGGAGAACGACGGCCGCTACGGGCCGAAGACCGCCGCCGCGGTCAAGCGGTTTCAACAGGCGTACGGGCTGCGCGCCGACGGCGTCGCCGGCCCACAGACCTTCGCCAAGCTGTACCAACTCCAGGACAACGACTGCACACCCGCGCACTTCACCTACGGCGAGCTGGACAACGGGTGCGGCGGGAGCGGGTGGAGCGGCGGCCCGCTGCCGGCGAACCAGACCAAGCAGAACGCGCTGCGCACCATGTGGAAGCTGGAGGCGCTGCGAAAGAGCCTCGGCGACAAGCCGCTCAACGTGTCCAGCGGTTTCCGCAGTCGCGCCTGCAACAACCAGGTCGGCGGCGCGTCCGACAGCCAACACCTGTACGGCAACGCGGCCGACGTGACCTCACGGACGTCCTCGCTCTGCCAGGTCGCCCGCAACGCCCGTAACAACGGCTTCAGTGGGATCTACGGGCCGGGCTACCCCGACCACGACGACCACGTGCACGTCGACTCGCGTCGGGAGAACAACAGCGACAGCAGCTCGAACACGACGAGCTGGTCCGCCCCGGACTGCGGCGTCGGCAACTGAACCGTCCGCTCAGAGCGACGTCGGTCCGGCGCGGAGGGGGGATCTCCGCGCCGGGCCGACGTCCTTTCGCCCCGGGTCGGGTGGGCGGAGGGGGGATAGCGCGCTCAGCTCGCCCGGGGCCAGCGCGGCGCGGTGACGGGGGGAGTCACCGGCCGGCCAGCAGCGGTGGGCCGTACCCCCTGGGGGACGGCCCGCGCGGCCTGTGGCCGCGACGGCCCGGTCGCCGTGAACGGGAAGGGCACGTGCACGAACGGATTACCGTGCCGGATCAACGCCTCGATCTGCCGCTCGTTGAGCCCGTGTGTCTCCAACACGCGTCGCCCCCAGCGGTGCAGCCGGCACGGGTAGGAGGCGCCGTCGTTGCGGCACAGCGGCCCGGTGGGCCACTCCTCGGCGGTGTGCACGACCACCGCCCGGACCGCGAGCCGGACATCCTCCGGGGTCAGCGGTGCCGGCATTGGCACCTCACCCAGTACCTGATCGATGGGATCCGTCGACTGCTCACCAACTCGCACGGCAGGCCTCCCGCAGTTCGGCAGCGGTACGGCGGACCCACCGCACCGACATCCTCGGCCATGGGTACGGCGGAGACCGGACGAAAGTTCAATTCCGGTACGCGGTAAGCAGATCCTCCATCTGACCCGGCGAACCGCACCTCAGACGAGGCCGGCGTCGTGCACGAGCAGCGCCACCTGGACCCGGTTGTTCAGCTCCAGTCGGGTCAGCAGCCGGGAGACGTACGCCTTCACCGTCGCCACGCTCATGAACAGCTCCCCCGCGATCTCCGCGTTGGTGTGGCCCCGCCCCAGCGCGACCGCCACCTGCCGCTCCCGCTCACTGAGCCCGGTGAGCAGCCGCAGCGCCCGTTCCCGGCGCGGGTCCGGGCCGACCGGGCCGGGGGCGGCGGCGGTCACGTGGGCGATCAACGTCCGGGTCACCGTCGGGGAGAGCGTCGCCTCGCCCGCCGCGACCCGGCGTACGGCGCGCACGATCTCCGCCGGTGGGGTGTCCTTGAGCAGGAAACCGGCCGCCCCGGCACGGAGCGCCCGTAGCACCTGCTCGTCGGCGTCGAAGGTGGTCAGCACCAGCACCTCCGGCGGGTGCGGCTGGGCACGCAGCGCCTCGGTGGCGGTCAGCCCGTCGACCCGGGGCATCCGGATGTCCATCAGCACCACGTCCGGGGCGTACGCGGCGACCGCCGCCGGCACCTCGCCACCGTCGGCCGCCTCCCCGACCACGGTCAGGTCCGGCAGACCGCCGAGGATCATCGAGAGCCCGGCCCGGACCAGCGCGTCGTCGTCCACGATCAGCACGCGTACCGGTCGCCCGGCTGTGTTGGCAGGCCCGGTCACGCCCGGCGGCCCGGCTGCGCCGGCAGGGTCGGTCACGCCGGCCACGGCAGCCAGGCGGCCAGCCGGAAGTCACCGGAGTCGTCCCGACCGTAGGCGAGCCGGCCACCGGCCAGGGTGACCCGTTCGCTGATGCCGACCAGGCCGGTGCCGGCTCCCGGCAGCGTGCCGCCGGCCGGTGTGCCGACCGGCCACCGGTTGCCGATCGCCACGGTCAGCCCGGTGCCCGGCCCGCCGGCCACGTCCACGGTGACGGCCGCGCCGGCCGCGTGCTTGCGGGCATTGGTCAGCCCCTCCTGCACGATCCGGTACGCGGCCCGGCCCAGCGCCGCCGGCACCTCCCCCGGGCTGGCGACGCTGTCGCTGACGTTGACCCGCACTCCGGCCGCCCGCGACTCGGCGATCAGCGCCGGCAGGTCGGCCAGGGTGGGCTGCGGTGGCTCCGGGGCGTCGCCGTCGCTCTCGGCCCGGAGCACCCCGATCACCTCGCGCAGGTCCTGGAGGGCGGCGTGCGCGCTGCCCCGGATCACCCCGGCGGCCCGGGCCACCTCGTCCGCGGGGGCGTCCGGGCGGAACTCCAGCGCCCCGGCGTGCAGGCTGAGCAGCGAGATCCGGTGCGCCAGCACGTCGTGCATCTCCCGGGCGATCCGGGTGCGTTCGAGGTGGCGGGCCTGGGCGACCCGGAGCTGCTGCTCCGCCTCGGCCCGCTCGGCCCGATCCCGCAGCGACACGATCAACTGCCGGCGGGCTCGGACGAACATCCCCCAGGCGAGCACGGCAAGGCTGATCACCACGCCCCACGACGCGGTGACCCAGTACGACATGTTCGGGTCCGGCCGCAGCCAACTGAAGACCATGTTGGTGACCAGGCCCACGCCGGTCACCGCCACCGCCACGGCGGTCCGTCGGTGCACCACCACGGTGAAGTAGAGGATGACCAGGGGGATGGCCGAGGCCATCGAGAACAGCGTCAGCGGCGTCGTGGCCACCATCAGCCCGAGCGGCCACCGGCGGCGCAGCCAGAGCAGCCCACAGCAGACCAGGCCGATCAGCGCGTCCACGCCGGTCATCCAGCCGTGCGGCAACGGGGTGGTGATCGCCGGATCGGGTGACAGGGCGTCCGCGGTGGCGAACAGCACCCAGAGCAGGCTGACCAGGAAGGCCAGGGTGTCGACCGCCCAGTCCCGGGTGGTGCGCCGGGGCCGCCGGGCCGCCGCTTCCGGACTGACCGCGCCGGCCAGCGCCCCGGGCAGCAGCCAGGGGTGTTCCGGGACGGCGAGGCTGGTCACGACGCCATGCTAGGCAGCCGATGGGCGACACGACCAGCTACCAAAGTCGAGACCCGCCGGTCGACCAAGGTCGACGCGGTACCTACCGGTGGCCGCAGCGGATGGCCGGGCGGCGCGGGCAGGCTCGACGACATGATCACCGTGGAGAACCTGACCAAGCGGTACGGGCCACATCCGGCCGTGGACGATGTGTCATTCCAGTGCGAGCCGGGCACCGTCACCGGCTTCCTCGGCCCCAACGGTGCCGGCAAGTCGACCACCATGCGCATGATCTGCGGGCTCACCCCGCCGACCGCCGGCCGCGCCACCGTCTCCGGGCACCAGTACCGGGACCTGCCCAACCCGGGGCGGGAGGTCGGGGTGCTGCTGGACGCCTCCGCCCAGCACGCCGGGCGCACCGGCCGCGAGGCGTTGACGCTGTCCGCGTACACCATGGGTCTGGACAAGCGCGAGGTCGCCGCGAAGCTCGACCTGGTCGGGTTGAACGCGGTGGCCGCGAAGCGTCGGGTACGGGCGTACTCGCTGGGCATGCGGCAGCGACTCGGGCTGGCGCACGCGCTGCTCGGCGACCCCCGAGTGCTGATCCTCGACGAGCCGGCCAACGGCCTGGACCCGGAGGGGATCTTCTGGATGCGCGGCCTGCTGCGCGACTTCGCCGACCGGGGCGGCACCGTGCTGCTCTCCTCCCACCTGTTGCGCGAGGTGGAGGCGGTCGCGGACCGGCTGGTGGTGATCGGGGGTGGCCGGATCGTGGCCCAGGGCGACAAGAACGAGCTGCTGGCCGGCGGCGGCACGGTGGTCCGGGCCCGCGACGGCGCGGCGCTGCGCCGGGCGCTGGAGGTGGCCAACCTGACCGCCGCCGACAGCTCGGAAGGGCTGCTCGTGCAGGCCGACGCCGAGGCGGTCGGCCAGGCCGCGGCCGATGCCGGCGTCGCGTTGGCCGAGCTGCGCCCCGCCAGCGGCGGCGGCCTCGAACAGCTCTTCCTCACCCTGACCGCCGGCGAATCGACCAAGGAGGCCGTCCGATGACCACCACCACCGCGCCCGCCGCCGGCGCCGTCGCGCCCCGGCACCACACTCAGGTACGCCGACCGTCGCTGCTCCGACTCACCGGCGTGGAGGTGCGCAAGCTCGTCGACACCCGGGCCGGTCGCTGGCTGCTGATCACCATCGGCCTGGCCACCGCCGCGATCGTCACCCTGCAACTGATCTACGCCAAGGACGCCGACCAGACGTTCCTCAACTTCTTCGTCCCCTCGCTGCTGCCGGTGTCGGTGCTGCTGCCGGTGCTGGGCATCCTGTCGATCACCAGCGAGTGGTCGCAGCGCACCGCCCTCACCACGTACGCCCTGGTGCCCCGCCGGGAGCGGGTGGTCGCCGCGAAGCTGATCGCCGTGATGCTCACCGCGCTCGCCTCGGTGCTGGCCAGTCTCGTCGTCGCCGCCGTCGGCACGCTTGTGGCGTCCGCCACCGGTGGGGCGGGCACCTGGCAGTTCGACTGGTCGCTGCTGCTGAACGCGGTGGTCATCCAGGTCACCAGCGTGTTGATGGGTGCCGCCTTCGGTCTGCTGCTGCTCAACCCGCCGCTGGCGATCGTCGGCTACCTGCTGCTGCCCACCCTGTGGGGGGTGCTCGGCGAGATGGTCAAGCCGCTGCGTGGTCCGTCCGAGTGGCTGGACACCAGCAAGACCATGGAACCGTTGTTCAGCAGCGACGCCGTCACCGGCGAGCAGTGGGGGCGGATCGCGGTGTCCCTGTTGGTCTGGATGGTCCTCCCGCTGGCCGCCGGCCTGTTCCGGACGCTGCGCCGCGAGGTGTCCTGACCATGGACATGGCCGGCTACCGTCCACGCACCGTGGTCACCGGCGGCCCGCTGGAGCTGGCGGTGCTGTGGGTTGGCTTCCCGCTGCTCGGCGCGGGCGCCGGATGGCTCCTCGCGGCGGCGACGGGCTGGCTCGCCCGGCTGCCCTGGGTGCCGTTCGGCGACCTGATCGAGTGGCTGGACCGGCTGCCCGAGCCGCAGGCCACCGCCGGCACCATCGCGGTGGGCGTCGTGGCCGCCCTGGTCATCGCCGGGATCGGCACCGCCGAACGGTTGATCGTCACGGTCGACGCGGCGCAGGTCCAACTGCGCCGCTCCGACGAGAACCGGACCGTCGCCCGGGCCGACACCCGGGTGGTCTTCGTCGCCGACAAGCACCTGGTGCTGCTCGACGCCGACGACGCGGAACTGGTCCGGGAGTCGACCGACCTGCCGGCCACGAAACTGGCGGCGGCGTTCCGGGAGCACGGCTGGGGTTGGGCGGACGACGACCCGCACCGGTCGGCGTACCGGCTGTGGGTTCCGGACCTGCCCGGGTTGCCCGCCGGCGCGGACGCGCTGCTGCGCGCCCGGGAACGGGCGATCCAGCGGGACCGCCGCGACGACGCCCGGGAGTTGCGCCGTGAGCTGGGCCAGATCGGGGTGGTGCTGCGCGACGAGGGCAAGCGGCAGTACTGGCGGTTGACCGCCCGGGCCCTCCTCCGCGCGCCGGAGCAGCCGACTTCGGCCGAGCGGGAGGCGGACGGGCGGTAGCGTCTGTCCCAGCAGACCCTGGGAGCCGCGCGATGACCGAACAGCAGCCGTACCGGGTGGTGTCCCGACACCCCGGCTTCGAGCTGCGTCGGTACCCCGCCCACCTGGTGGCCGAGATGCAGATCCAGGCATCGTTCACCCGGGCGCCGATCGAGGCGTTCCGGCCGCTGGCCGCGTACATCGGTGGCGCCAATCGGGCCCGGCACCCGATCGGCTCCGCCGCGCCGGCGACGACGGCGGCCAGCGGCTCGGAGAAGATCGCCATGACCGTGCCGGTGGTGCAGATCGAGGGTGAGTGGCCGGGCGCGTACCTGATCCAGTTCGTCATGCCGGCCACCTTCACCACCGCCACCCTGCCCGAGCCCGTGGACGCCCGGGTGCGGATCCGCGCGGTTCCGGCGCGGCTGGCGGCGGCGATGCGGTTCTCCGGACGGTGGACGGAGCAGGCGTTCAGCCAGCGGGCCACCATGCTCGGCCGCTCGGTGACCGCGGCCGGGCTGCAACCGACCGGTGCCATCCGCTACGCGCGCTTCGACCCGCCATGGAAGCCGTGGTTCCTGCGCCGCAACGAGGTCGTGCTGCCGGTCGTCGAGTGAGCTACCTGAGCTGCCGACGGTCCTCGACGCTCGGCCGCGCCAGCAGGACCGCCACCCCCAGCCCGGAGAGCAGCCCGGCCAGGGAGACCAGCAGGTCGGAGTCGGCGGCGTTGATAGGGCTGTTGCCGGCCAGCTCGGTGAGTGCCGAGCCGATCGGCAGCATCATCATCATGGTGATGCCCGTGGCCACCAGGAACACCAACGGGCCCACCAACGCGATGAGCGCGGCGAGGGCGTGGTGCCACCAGATCGGCCGGCCGCCCGGCCAGTCCCAGGCCAACAGGGTGACCCCGGTGAGCAGCACCGCCCCGAGAGCGACCTCCGGCAGGAGTCGTTCGCCGGGTGCGGTGGCACGGACCAGCAGGACGCCGAGCAGGGACAGCGCGGTGAGGCCGGCCGCCAGGCCGACCCGGGCCCGGGTGCGCGCCGGAGCCGCCGCCAGCGCGGCACCGACGGCCAGGGCCACCAGCAGCGCCGCGGTGGCCAGGGCGCCCTGGTTCAGCTCCGGCTCCCGGTCGGTCGGTGACTCCATTGCGGCCGCCACCAGCGTCAGCACCCCGGCCACGCAGGCCGCGCCGGTCAGCACCCGCCGGTCGCTGGCCGGGGGCGTACCAGGCTCCCGCCTCGGCGGCGTGCGGCGCTCCCACCACAGCAGCATCGCCGCGACCACGCCGAGCACGGCGTAGCCGCCGCCGGCGAGCAGCACCGTCGCGTCGTCGCCGATCGGGTCGGCCCGGTCGATCGCCACGTCGGCGGCGATCCAGCAACCGCCGAGCACCACCGCCGGACCGCTCCACCGCGCCTGCCCCCGGCCGGCCAGCACCAGCCCGAGCGGCACCGCCATGATCGCCATGAACCGCAGGTCGCGCGCCCAGTAGGCGTTGTTGCCCGGTAGGTGCTCCGACCACGGGCCGAGCGGCTCGGTCAACGGTTGCCACCTGGTCATGCCGTACGCCCAGAGCGCGACGGCGGCGGCGGAGAGGAGCAGCCCGACCGGGCGCGCGGATCGCATCCGTGGACGGTAGCGGCCCAACCGCCCGTGCGGGGGGGCGCGGTCATCCGCCGACCGGTGACCGCGCCGGACGGTACCGCAGCAGCCGCCACGTCGGCAGCACACTGGACAGCACCGCGAGCAGCAGGCACAGCCCCACCACCCCGGCGACCACCGGCCACGGCACCACCAGGTCGACGGGGGCGCCGGCCTGCTCGGCGAGGCCGGCGCTGATGCTGAGCAGACCGACGAACGCGACAGCCCCACCCAGCAGCGCACCGATCAGGACCACCAGGGCCGACTCCGCCGAGACCAGCCAGATGACCTGCCGTCGGGTCGCCCCGGCCATCCGGATCAGGCGCAGGTCCGCGGCGCGGCCGGCGGCCGCCAGCAGCAGCGTGTTGGCCACCGCGATGGCCCCGTAGCCTGCGGACACCCCGATCAGCAGCAGGGTGAAGAGCCAGACGAGGCGGTCCTCGGCGGCGTCCGCCTCGGCCGCCCAGCCCGGGACGTCGAGGATCCGCGCGCCGACCGGCGGGTCGATCCGCTCCCGGACGTACACGGTGGACGTCAGCGCCGACGGGTCGTGCGCTCGCACCACGGCCCGGGGTACGAGCAGGTCGCCGGGGATCGAGGTGTCGGTCACCACGGCGACGACGCGCAACGACACCGACGTCCCGTCGGCGAAGACCACCGGGTACGGCTCGGACGGCAGCCGGTTCGCCGAGGCCGTGACCACCACCGTGTCGTCGCCCTTCAGGTCGTTCAGCGAGCCGGTGACGACGCTGAGCACCCGGTTGGCGGTTGCGAAGCCCTCCGGATCCACGCCGAGCGCGGTCATCGGCCGGTCCTGCGGCGACGTTCCGGGGTCGGTGCGGTAGACGGTGGTCGGCAGGAGCGCGGTGCCACCGGTCGCGGCGACGGCCCGGTCGGACAGGCCCGGCGCGCGGTCCGGCACGACGATCCAGCCCGCGTTCACGTTGTCCGCCCGACCGGCCGCGTACGCGGCGCTGGTGGTGCGCACCATCCCGGACACCAGCACCGCGAACGCGACAGTGAGCAGCACCGGAGCGGCGATGGCGGCGGTCCGCCGGGTCGCCGTCAACGCAGCGCCCCGAACCAGCATCCCGATCGCGCCACCGGGTCGACGCACCGGAGAACGCAGCAGCCACAGCAGCGGCCTGACCACCACCGGGGCGAGCACTGTAGCGCCGGCCACCAGCGCCATCACCGCGTAGAGCGCGTACTGCGCCCCCACCCGTGCCTCGTCGGCGGTCGCCGTGCCCAGGCTGAGCGCCGCTCCCGCCGCGAGCAGCAGCGCCCCGGTGACGGCCCGCAGCCGCCCGATCGGTCGCTGTTCCACCGCCGCATCGCGTAGGGCCTCCAGCGGGCGGACCCGCGCCGCCCGGCGGGACGCCGACCAGACGGCCAGCAACGCGATCACCGGCCCGGCGGCGAGCGAGACCGCGATCGGCCAGAGGTCATAGCGGACCCGGAAGGTCGACGGTTCGTAGCCGACGTCGACGAGCAGCCGACCCAGCAGCGGGGCGAGAGCCGCGCCCACCAGCAGGCCGACGAGCCCCGCCGAGGCGCCGACGGCGAGCGCCTCCGCGCACACCATTCGGCGGACCTGGCGTCCGGTGACGCCGACGGCGCGCAGCAGGCCCAGCTCACGGCGGCGCTGCGCGATGGTGAACGCGAAGGTCGAGGCGACCACGAACACCGTGACGAAGCCGGCGAGGGCCGCCGTGGCGGTGAGCACCTGCATGCCGATCCACCGGATACGGGCGTCGCCGCGCGGCTCCAGCGCACCACGGGCGTCACCGGTCAGCACCCGCCCGTCGCCGCCGACGACCCCGCGAGCCGCCGTGGCGACCCGCTCGGGGTCGGCGCCCGGCGCGAGCACCAGCCCGATGGCCCGGACGCCGGGCGCGAGCGCGACGGCGACCTCGTCCGCGACGTGGACGCCGGGCCCGTCGACCAGACCGGTGACGGTGTACGACTCCGGGCCCACGGCGGTCAGCAGGGTGACCGGTGCGCCGGCACGCAGCCCGAGTGCGCGGTCGACGACCACCTCGCCGGGCCGGCGGGGTGGCTCGCCCACCGCGAGCCGCAGTCCACCGAGCTGGGCGCTGGACCAGCCGTGCCCCTGGTAGGCGTCCTCCCGTCGGGTGTCGGCGGCCGAGGGTCGGCCGTCGACGAGCGGCTGAGCGTAGAAGGTGCGGTCCGGCACCGCCGCCGCCACGTCCGGCAGACCGGCCAACCGGCCGACCAACTCCGCCGCCGCGGTGGCGGACCACGGCCTGGTCGGCACGAACTGGTCGGCCGACGCACCCGCCTCGGGGCTCTGCACCACGACCGCCGCCCGCGTCAGCCGCTCCGGCACCTGCGGGCGCCCGGAGGCGAGCAGCAGGGTGGCCGCCGCGACGAGCGTGACCCCGATGGCGACGGCCACGAACGCGCTGGCGGACCGCCGGACGCTCAGCACGACGACTCCGCGACGGGTTCCCGCTCGGCGATCCGGGCGGCGACGGCGGCGGCGGTGATCCCGCCGGTCAGCTCGTCGACGACACGACCGTCGGCCAGCAGGAGGACCCGATCGGCGTACGCGGCGGCGGCGGGATCGTGGGTCACCATCACCACGGTCTGTCCGTGGTCGTCGACGAGCGCCCGCAGCAGCCGAAGCACCTGCCGAGACGACGCGCTGTCCAGCGCCCCGGTCGGCTCGTCGGCGAAGACCACCGCCGGACGGGTGATCAACGCTCGGGCCACGGCGACGCGCTGCTGTTCACCGCCGGACAGCTCACTCGGCCGGTGCCCGGCCCGGTCGGCGAGTCCGACGGCGTCGAGGGCGGCGGCGACGTCCCCGGCCGGCGGGCGGCGGCGGGCCAGGCGCGACGGCAACTCGACGTTCTGCGCGGCGGTCAGCGTGGACACGAGGTTGAACGCCTGGAACACGAAGCCGATCCGGTCCCGCCGCAGCCGGGTCAGCTCGTCCTCACCGAGGTCGTTGAGGCTGGTGCCGTCGATCGTGACGGTCCCCTCGGTCGGGCGGTCCAGCCCCGCCGCGCAGTGCAGCAGGGTGGACTTCCCCGAGCCGGAGGGGCCCATCACCGCCGTGAACGTGCCGCTCGCGAAGCTGGTGGTCACGCCGTCGAGCGCCGTCACCCGCCGGGTTCCGGTGCCGTACACCGCGCGCAGCCCCGTGAGGGTCACCGTGTGTGTGGTCATGACGGTTACGGTGCCGAATGCCGGGGGTGCGGCGCGTCGTGCCGGGGCGGGCACTTTCCGGCCCTCCCCCGGGTGGAGTCGGCGGCCTGCAACCGCCGGCAGGTCGTCCTGCGGGATGACCACCCGCAGGCGGACGCGGTCAGCCCACTCGGCCGTTACCGTTCGACGGGTGACCGCTCTCCTGCTGACCCGACGGATGCGGCCGGTGGACCTGTACAGGGTGGACGCCCTGCTGGCGGTGGCCGTCGGCGGGCTGCTCTGCCCGTACGCGGCGCTGGAGTCGCCGCTGCACGGCGGCGTACGCGAACCGCTCTGGGTGTCCGTGCTGGTCGGGATGGCCCTCGGCCTGCCGTTGGCGGTCCGCCGACGGTGGCCGATGGCGGTGGCCGTCGTGATCAGCTCGATCGCCACCGTTGCCCTGATCACCGGGGTGATACCCAACTTCGCGGCCGCCGCGCCGGCGTTCGCCATCGGCCTGTCCTTCTACACGGTGGCCGTGGCGACGCCCACCCGCCGGTCCATGCTCTGCGCCGCCAGTTGTCTCGCGCTGGTGAGCATCGGCCTGGTGCTGACCGCGGGCGACCTCTGGTCGCGCACCGGCGGGGTCGTCTACGCCGCCGTCATGGTCGCGCCGGCCTGGGCGATCGGTTGGCTGATCCGGGAGCGACGCGCCCTCGCCACCCGGCAGAGCGACCAGTTGGTGCGTCAGGCCGCCACCGAGGAGCGGTTGCGGGTCGCGCGCGAACTGCACGACGTGGTCGCGCACACGCTGAGTCTCATCGTGGTGAAGGCGGCCGTCGCCAATCACGTCGCCGAGGCCGACCCCCGCGAGGCGGGCGCCGCGCTCCGGGTCATCGAGGAGACCGGCCGCACCGCGCTGGCCGACGTACGTCGGGTGCTCGGCGTGCTGCGCGAGGACAGCCCGTACGCGCCGACGCCCGGGCTGGGCGAGTTGCCTCTCCTCGCCCGGCAGGCGGCGATCGGCGGCGTCGACGTGCAGCTCGACGTGCGGCGGGACGAGCCGGCCGGCGCGGTGCCGGAGTCGGTGGGCCTCGCGGTGTACCGGATCGTGCAGGAGGCGGTGACGAACGTGGTGAAGCACGCGGCGCCGGCCGCCTGCCGGGCCACGGTGACCGTCCTGCCCGACGAGGTGCGGGTGGAGGTGACCGACGACGGCCAGCGGCCGGTGCTGCTCGGCGGGGAGGGGCACGGGTTGATCGGCATGCGGGAACGGGTGGCGTTGCACGGCGGGGAGTTCCGGGCCGGCCCCCGCTCCGACGGTGGTTTCGCGGTGACGGCCAGCCTGCCCTACCGGGTGGCCGCGTGATCCGCGTCCTGATCGCCGACGACCAGGCGTTGCTGCGCGGCAGTTTCCGGCTGCTTGTCGATCTCAGTCCGGACTGCACCACCGTCGGTGAGGCGGGCACCGGCGTGCAGGCCGTCGCGTTGACCGGGCAGCACCGGCCGGATGTGGTGCTGATGGACGTCCGGATGCCGGAGATGGACGGCATCGAGGCGACCCGGCGGATCTGCGCCGATCCGGCGACGGCCGGCACCCGGGTCATCATCCTGACCACGTTCGACCTCGACGAGTACGTCTACGGGGCGCTGCGCGCCGGGGCCAGCGGGTTCCTGCTCAAGGACACCCCACCGGCGGACCTGCTGACCGGGATCCGGGTGGTCGCCGCCGGGGAGGGACTGCTCGCGCCGACGGTGACCCGCCGGCTGATCGACGAGTTCGCCCGGCAGCCGGAGCCGACCCGGCCGCTACCGCGACAGCTCGACGGGGTGACCGACCGGGAACGGGAGGTGTTGGCGCTGATCGCCCGGGGCCTGTCCAACGCGGAGTTGGCCGCGCACCTCAACCTCAGCCAGGCCACCGTCAAGACGCACGTCGGGCGGCTGCTGACCAAGCTGGCGGTACGCGACCGGGCGCAACTGGTCATCGTGGCGTACGAGACGGGCCTGGTGGGGCCGGGCGGCCTACGCTGAGCCGGTCGGCCGCACATCCAGGAGGAGCCATGACCCGGTACGTCGCCCTGCTGCGCGGGGTCAACGTCGGCACCACCCGGCTGGCGATGGCCGACCTGCGCCGGATCGTCACCGACCTCGGCCACGAGGACGTCAAGACGTACCTCCAGAGCGGCAACGTGGCCTTCGGCAGCACGGTGCGCGACGCGGAGAAGCTGGCCGCCGGGATCGAGCGGGCGCTCACCGACGAGCTGGCGTTGACCGTGCCGGTGTTGGTGCGCAGCGGCCGGGAGTTGGCGGCGATCGCCGGCGGCAACCCGTACGCCGACCGGGAGGACGACCCGACGCGACTGCTGGTGGCCTTCCTCGCCACCGCACCGAAGAAGTCCGCGGTGGACGCGCTCACTGTGCCGGGTGGCGAGAACGTGTCGTTCACGGTGACCGGTCGGGAGGTGTTCCTGCACTACGTCGAGGGCGGTTACGGGCGGTCGAAGTTCACCAACGCGTACCTGGAGAAGAAGCTCGGCGTGGTGGCCACCTCCCGCAACTGGAAGTCGGTGCGGGCCCTGGCGGAGCTGACCGGCTCCTGACCGGGGTGGGGGCCGCGGTCCGGCGACCCCCACCGACGTTGGTCAGAAGTGGTACGCGGTCTCGTACTCGGGCACCAGCACCCGGCTGCGCGGTGAGATCCGGCGCACCGCCTCGATCATCTCGTTCAACCGGGTGCGGTCGGTCGGGGCGACCGGCGGCGGGTTCTGCAACGCCGTCTCGAAGTTGTCGTAGTGCACCGGCACCACGACCTTCGGGTAGTCCAGGCCGGCCAGCAGCCGGGGCAGGTAGTCGCCGGTGGTGGTGGCACTCTGCATGGCCACCATCGCCACGTCGGGTGCGAGGCCGGTGAGGTTCCGCTCGGCGACGTCGCTGGCCCCGGTGAAGTAGACCGACGGGCCGCCGTCGACCCGCAGCAGGTAGCCCAGCGTGTCGCCCTCCGGCAGGTCCGCGATGGTGGCCGGCTGCGGCGGCGGGGTCACCCGCACCCCGGGAAAGGCCACCGAGTACGACGGGTTGCGGCTGTGCAGCGAGCCGACCACCTCGACGCTGTGGTCGCCGAAGTCCAGCACCTCCCCACCCTTCACGGCGCTGAGCTGCGTCGACGGCAATCCGTAGGCCAACCCCAGGTGGTACGCGGTAAGCGTGGCGAACACCCGCGCGCCGGTGCGCTTGGCGATGTACGGCACGTCCATGAAGTGGTCCCAGTGGGTGTGCGTGACCAGCACCGTCGTGGCCCGGTCGACCCGCGGGTCGATCACGTCGGTGCGCACGGTCAACGGGGTGTCCGTCCGGAACGCGCCGGTGAACAGCCCAGTGTCGATCCGGCTGAGGAACGGGTCGACGAGAACGGTGCGGTCGCCGATGTCGACGCGCCAGCCGGCCGTACCCCACCAGCGGAAGCTGACCGCGCCCTTGCGGCGAGCGGTCGGCGTGGGTGTGGCGGTCGGCGTGGGTGTGGCGGTTGTCGGCGCGGCCTGGGCCGGGGTGGCGACGCCGGCGGCGAGGCCACCGGCGGAGACCAGGGCGGTGGTGGCGGCGTCGCGCAGGAAGCGTCGGCGGTCGAGACTGGGCATGCGGATCTACTCCCCGAGGTCGGGCGATGGGTCGACCACGAGCCAACCAGCGCCACCGGGCCGCGGTCCAAGATCAAAGGCCGTAGGCTTCGATACGCCAACGGATATCGGTGCTGGTCGGCGGCGGTGCGACGACGCTCGGAGGGGCGCGAAATCAGTCGCCGCGCAGCGCCTCGACGGCCGTCCGGGCGGCGTCCCCCATGGCCAGGTCCACGTCGATGCGGCGCGGGGTCAACTGTTCGGCACGGGCGAAGACGGCGACCGCGTACCGGCCGCCGTCGGGGTATTCGGCGACGCCGGCCTCCAGGTGGAACCCGGGCAGGGTGCCGGTCTTTCCGGAGACCCGGACGCCGGGCGGGAAACCGGCGGCCAGCCGGGTCCAGAAGATCTGCCGGGCCATCCAGGTGCGGACCATCGCGCAGGCCGCCGCGGGCCCGGCCTCGTCCCGCCAGATCAGGGTGAGCAGCCGGGTGATCTCCCGCGCGGTGCTGGACGTGGTGTGCGCGGGGTCGAAGACCCGCATGGCCCGGACCCGCTCCGCCGGCAGCGTCGGGAAGATCCGGGCGAACTCCGCCTCGGTCCGGGCGCCGACGTCGGCGAGCATCATCTCGACCAGTTCCCGAGGACCACCGAGAACGCGGGTACGGGTCAGCCCCAGCTCGACGGCGAGCATCGGCAGCAGGTCCGGGCCGACCCGGCGCAGCAGCAGGTCGGCGGCCGTGTTGTCGGTTACCGACATGGCGAAGTACGCAAGGTCGCGCAGTGACACCTCGGCGTCGTCGGTGCAGCCGGCCAGACCCCACCCACCGAGCCGGTCGGCGGCGGTGACCAGGACCCGCTCGGTCGGATCCAGTTGACCGGCCTCGACCTGCCGGGCGAACTCCAACACCAGAAGGATCTTGAAGATCGAGGCGATCACCACCTGCTCGTCGGCCCGAACCCCGACCTCGCGAAGGCCACCCGCCGGACCGCCGACCGGGCCGCCCACCGGGCCGCCCACCGGGCCGCCGACCGGGCCGCCGACCGGGCCGCCGACCGGGCCGCCGACCGGGCCGCCGCCGTCGGCGCTCAGGTCGACGGCGTCCAGGTCCACGACGTGCAGGCTGGCCGTCACCCCGACGGCGGCGAAGATGGCCTCGATCCGTTCCTCCACGTCCACGCCAGCACGGTATCCAGCGCCGCCGTGGCCGCGCTGGCGTAGGGTCCCGGCCGTGGATCTGCTCCGGCACCTGCGGCACTTCGTGGTGGTCGCGCACGAACTGCACTTCGGGCGGGCCGCGGAGCGACTCGGGATGGCCCAACCGCCCCTGAGTCAGTCGATCCAGCGACTGGAACGGGAGCTGACGGTCGAGCTGTTCGACAGGTCCCGCCGCCAGGTACGCCTCACCACCGCCGGTGAGCTGCTGCTCGGCGAGGCGGAGGAGTTGCTCGCCGGCGAGGGTCGGCTCCGCAGCCTGATGGGGCAGGTCCGCGCCGGTGAGCTGGGCGTACTCCGGGCCGGGGTGCCACCGGAGACGCCCGCCGTGACGCTGCGTTCGCTGCTGGACGGGCTCACCAGCCGGGCGCCCGGCCTGGACGTGGAGCTGCACGAGCTGACCACGGCCGAGCAGGTGCGGATGCTCACCGAGCGGACCCTGGACGTGGGGCTCGTACATCACCCGGTGGCGGCGGACGGGCTGCGCTTCGGCGCTCCGGTCGACGTACCCCTGGGGGTGCTGCTGCCGCGCACCTCGCCGCTGGCCCGCGGCCGCGAGGTGACGCTCGCGTCGCTGGCCGGTCTGGATCTGGTGGCCGCACCGCGCGCCACCGCGCCCGGCTGGCACGACCACCTGCTGGCGGTGTGTCGACAGCACGGCTGGCGCCCGGCCCGGGTGCGCCCGGCCCGCAATCCGGAGTTCCTCTTCGGCCTGGTGTTGGCCGGGGGCGCCGTGGCGGTGGAACCGGCGGCGGTGGCCCGCCGGGAACCCCGGATGGCCTGGCGGCCGATCACCGACGTGCCCTTGGCCAAGCGCACCTCGGCGGCCTGGCCGGACCGGTCGGCGCACCCGGCGGCGGCGATGTTCGGCCAACTCGCCGCGGAGGTGCTGGCCGACGCCGAGCCCACCGCGCCCGCGCCGCCCGCGACGTCGGTGCCGGCGGCACGGCCGTGGCCGGTGCTGTTCGACACGACCGGGTGAACCGATCCGCCGTTGCGTTCGTCACCTCCGGTTGGGCGGTGAATCGTCCACCCACGCGGGTATGGATGACAGTTAACGAAGACGCGAAGGAGCCGCAGTGGCAGTCACGATTCCCGACATCAGCCTGAACGACGGCACCACCATTCCGCAGCTCGGCTTCGGGGTGTTCCAGATCGAGCCGAAGGACACCGTCGCGGCGGTGACCACGGCGTTCGAGGTGGGTTACCGGCACATCGACACCGCCGAGATGTACGGCAACGAGGCCGAGGTCGGCGAGGCGGTACGCGTGTCCGGCCTCGACCGGGACTCGGTCTACGTGACCAGCAAGCTGAACAACGCCTTCCACCGCCCCGACGACGCCCGCAGGGCGTTCGACTCGACGCTGGCGGCGCTGAAGATGGACTACATCGACCTGTTCCTGATCCACTGGCCGCTGCCGACCCTGTACGACGGCGACTACGTCTCGACCTGGAAGGTGCTGGAGGAGTTCCAGCGCGACGGTCGGGCCCGCTCGATCGGCGTGTCCAACTTCCAAGTGTCGCACCTGCAGCGGCTGGCCGACGAGGCGAGCGTCGTACCGGTGGTCAACCAGATCGAGGCGCACCCGTACTTCGGCAACGATGAGGTCCGCGCCTACGGCCGTGCGCACAACATCCTCACCGAGGCGTGGTCGCCGATCGCGCAGGGCAAGGTGCTCGACGACCCGACGGTGGTCGACATCGCCGAGCAGCTCGACCGGACCCCGGCGCAGGTGGTGCTCCGCTGGCACGTGCAGCGCGGCGACATCATCTTCCCGAAGTCGACCACCCCGAAGCGGATCGAGGAGAACACCCGGATCTTCGACTTCGAGCTGGACGACGCCGCGATGGAGCGGATCACCGCACTGGACAAGGATGAGGCCGGCCGGCAGGGCCCGAACCCGGACACCTTCGCCTACGTCCCCAAGTGACCTGAGCCGCCGGCCGCCGGCGATTGATGTTCCGGTGAGCGCTATACCTCAGAGTCATAAATATGACTCTGAGGTATAGCGCTCTTCGCCGAGGTCAGGAGCCGACGCGCTCGGCGATCCGGCGGAACACCGCCTGGGTCGGCGAGTCGGGCTCGGAGACATAGACGATCAGCCGCTGCTCGGTCTCCGGTACCAGCAACACCCGGCACTCGAACTCCAACGAGCCCAGGCGGGGATGCGGCACCCGCTTGATCACCGGACGGCGTTCCTCCACCTCGTGTTCGGCCCAGAGTTGGGCGAACCGCGGCGAGGTGCCGAGCAGCTCGGTGACCAGCTCACGGATCGCCGGGTCGGCCGGGTAGCGACCGTAGGCGGCGCGCAGGTCCGCCACCGTGCTCTGCACGAACCGGCGGGTGTCCGCGTCGGTCCAGTGGCCCTCGGTCATCGGCTGCCGGAACGTCCAGCGGATCATGTTGCGCTCCGCGTCCGGCACGGCCGCGAGATCCCCCAGGAAGTACGTGGCCAGGCGGTTCCAGGCCAGCACGTGGTACGCGGCGTCGACGAGGTACGCCGGGGTCTCGGTCATGGCGTCGAGCAGGTGCCGCAGTCCGGGCGTCACCTCCCGGCTCGGGCCGACGGTCGGCGGCGGATTCTCCCCGGCGATCCGGAACAGGTACTCGCGCTCGTCCCGGCTCAACAGCAGCGCCCGGGCCATCGATGCGAGGACCTGCCGAGACGGGTGCGGCCCGCGACCCTGCTCCAGCCGGATGTAGTAGTCGATCGACATCCCGGCGAGCTGCGCGACCTCCTGCCGGCGCAGGCCCGGGGTGCGTCGGCGTTCGCCCTCGGGCAGCCCCACCTCGGCGGGGCGCAGCCGGGCGCGGCGGGTACGCAGGAACGCCGCCAGTTCGTCCCGCCGCAGCCCGCTGCTCGTCATGCCCCCAGCATGCCCCGGAGCGGGCCGGCCCGGGTGGTACCACCGGTCCCAGCCTCGGCCCGACTCTCCTCGAACGCCGTCGGCGCGGACACGCTCGACGGCATGACGAACATGATCGCCCTGATCACCGGGGCCAACAAGGGGATCGGCCTCGCCACCGCCCGGCAGCTCGGCGCCCTCGGGATGACCGTGCTGGTGGGGGCGCGGGACGCCGAGCGGGGCCGGGCCGCGGAGCGGGAGCTGCGCGACGGCGGCGCGGACGCGGTGTTCGTGCCACTCGACGTCACCGACGCCGAGTCGGTGACGGCCGCCGCGAAGCGGGTGGAGGCGGAGTACGGCCAGCTGGACGTGCTGATCAACAACGCCGGCATCGTCCTCGCCGACGGTGCGCGGGGGCTGCCCAGCGAGACGACAGTGGCGACGCTGCGCCGGCTGTACGAGACGAACGTCTTCGGGGTGGTGACGGTGACCAACGCGCTGCTGCCGCTGCTGCGCCGGGCACCGGCCGCCCGGATCGTCAACGTGTCCAGCGAGGTCGGCTCGATCGCGGTGATGACCGACCCGAACGGCGCGCTGTTCGAGTTGACCTCCGTGCCGTACCCGTCGTCGAAGGCGGCGCTGAACATGCTCACCGCGATGTACGCCAAGGAGCTGCGGGACACCACGATCAAGGTGAACGCGGCGAACCCGGGCTACTGCGCCACCGACCTGAACGGCAACAGCGGCTTCCGCACGGCCGAGCAGGGCGCCGAAGTGAGCGTGCACCTGGCGACCCTGCCGGCCGACGGGCCGAACGGGCTGCTGTGGGGCTACCAGATGGAGGCCGGCGGTGGGTACGGCGTGCTGCCCTGGTGACTGAACGCTTGACCTGGAGTGCGCTCCAGCCGGCAGGGTGACAGGTGCGCCCACCGGTAGGGCGCACGAGAGGAGACCCCCATGCGGTACCGCACGATCGGCGCTGACCCGGCGACCCGGCGCGAGGTCAGCGTGCTCAGCCTCGGTGCGATGCTCTTCGGCAGCGCCACCGACGAGGCCACCTCGTACGCGATCCTCGACCGGTACGTCGAGGCCGGTGGCACGTTCATCGACACGTCGGACAACTACGCGTTCTGGATCGACGGCGGGCAGGGCGGGCAGAGTGAGGAGCTGCTCGGCCGGTGGCGGCGCAGCCGGGGCGTCGGCCCCGAGATCGTCATCGCCACCAAGCTGGGCGCCCGACCACTGGCCCCGGGGACCAGCTACCTGGACAACGCCGAGGGTCTCTCCACCAAGGTGATCCGCGAGTCGGCGGAACGCAGCCGGGACCGGCTCGGGGTGGAGCGGCTGGACCTGCTCTACGCGCACATCGAGGACCGGACCGTACCGCTCCAGGAGACCGTGGAGGGTTTCGCCGAGCTGGTCGCCGAGGGCACTGTGGGTCTGCTGGGCGCCAGCAACCACCGGGCCTGGCGGGTGGAGCGGGCCCGTGCGTTGGCCGCCGCCGCCGGCCTGCCCGGGTACGAGGTGCTCCAGTACCACCGCAGTTACCTGCCGAACCGCACCGACCTGATCAGCGAGCTGGACCCGGACGGCGAGCCGGGCGGCGTCAGCGGTGACCTGCTCAGCTATCTGCGTGCCGAGCCGGAGCTGACCCTGGTGGCCTACTCGCCGCTGCTCAAGGGGGCGTTCACCCGGGCGGACAAGCCGCTCAGCTCGGCGTACGACCTGCCGAGCGCACCCCGGCGACTCGCCGCGCTGCGGGAGGTGGCCGGGCAGAGCGGCGCGACGGTGAACCAGGTGGTGCTCGCCTGGTTGCTGGGCGGTGAGCTGCCGTCCATTCCGCTGGTGGGCGCCTCGTCCGTGGCGCAACTGGAGGAGAGCCTGGCAGCGGTCGACCTGGAGTTGACCGCCGAGCAACGGCACCGCCTCGACACCACCTGGTGACCTGTCACCGGCCGCCCCGCCGACCTCAGCTTGCGGTCGGTGGGGCGGTCAGGTCGAGCTGCCAGTCGTTTGCGCGCATCATCTTCCCCGGCGGGTATTCGAAGCCGGTCTCGCCGAGCAGCGTGAACCCGGCCTTGCGGCACACCGCGTTCGAGGCGGGGTTGTCGACCGAGGGATAGGCGTGGGCGTAGTGCCGGTCCCGTCGGGCGCGAGCGACGTCCACCACCGCGCGCACCGCCGCCGTGGCCAGGCCCTGCCCCCGGTACGCGGGCAGCACCGCCCAGCCCAGCTCGTACACCGGCTGCTCGCGCCACTCGCGAGCCCAGTAGCCGACGCTGCCCGCCCGTGCCCCGTCCGGCAGCACCAGCGTGAACATGCAGCCCTGCTCGGTGCCCGAGAAGTGCACGTACCGGTCGTGCCGGGCGAGCACCTGCTCGTCGGTCTCCGGGCCACCGGTGTGCTTGCGGGTGTCCGGTGAGTTGAGCTGCCGCAGCAGGTCGAGGTCGTCCTCGTGCCACGGCTCGATGCGTACCTGTGCCATTCCGCTCCCCTGTTCGTCGACCCCAGTCAAGCCGATGCCACCGACATTCCGCCTCGAAACCGCGCCCGCTAGGTCGGATCTAGCGGGCGCCGGTCGTGACCTCGCGCCTTCAGGATGGAGGGGGGGTGGCCATGACACCGTTGCGGATCGCCGTGATCGTCGGCAGCACCCGGGAGGGGCGGGTCGGCGACCGCCTCGCCCACTGGTTCGTCGAGCAGACCGCGCGGCACGACGAGCTGGCGGTGACGGTCGTTGACCTGACCGAGTACGACTTCCCGGCCACCTATCCCGCCGAGCCGACCGCGTCCATCCGGGCGTTCGTCCGCGAGGTGGGCCGGGCGGATGCGTTCGTCGTGGTCACCCCCGAGTACAACCACAGCTTCCCGGCACCCCTGAAACAAGCCATCGACTACGCGTACGACGAGTGGCAGGCCAAACCGGTCGGCTTCGTGTCGTACGGCTGTCGGTCCACCGGCCAGCACGCGGTCGACCAGCTCCGAACGGTCTTCACCGCACTGCACGCGATGACGGTGCGCGACGTCGTCGGAATCGACCTGCTCGCCGGCGAGCCGACCGCCCAGTGCACCGACGAGCTGCAACGCGACGTCGGCGTCCTGCTCGACCAGCTGTGCTGGTGGGGCCTGGCACTGCGCGACGGCCGGGCCGCTCGACCCTACGTCTCCTGAAAACGCCCACCACGAAAGGTAAGGATCATGAGTAGACGCACCACCGGTCTGGCCATCGAGGCCGAAGGTCTCACCCGCTCGTTCGGGGACACCCGGGCGCTGGCCGGCGTCGACCTCCAGGTGCCCGCCGGCACCGTCTACGGCCTGCTCGGCCCGAACGGCGCGGGCAAGACCACCGCGGTCCGGGTGCTCGCCACGTTGCTGCGACCCGACGGCGGCTCGGCCCAGGTCTTCGGGCACGACGTGGTCACCGAGGCCGACAAGGTCCGTTCCCGGGTCAGCCTCACCGGCCAGTACGCCTCCGTCGACGAGGACCTGACCGGCACGGAGAACCTGGTGCTCCTCGCCCGCCTGCTCGGCCTGCGCAAGGCGGCCGCTCGGGAGCGCGCGGCGGCCCTGTTGGCCGCGTTCGGTCTGACCGAGGCGAGCGACCGCCAGGTGAAGAAGTACTCGGGTGGGATGCGGCGACGCATCGACATCGCCGCCAGCATCCTGAACACCCCGGACCTGCTCTTCCTCGACGAGCCGACGACCGGTCTCGACCCGCGCAGCCGCAACCAGGTGTGGGAGATCGTCCGGGCGGTGGTGTCGCACGGCACGACGGTGCTGCTGACCACCCAGTACCTCGACGAGGCCGACCAGCTCGCCGGGCGGATCGCGGTCGTCGACCACGGCCGGGTGATCGCGGAGGGCACCCCGGGTGAGTTGAAGTCGTCGATCGGCTCCGGCACCGTCCACCTGCGACTGCGCGACCCCGCACAGCGCCCCGAGGCGGAACGGGTGCTCCGGGAGGCGCTCGACGTGCCGGTGCAGCTCGCCGCCGATCCGGCGGCGCTGACCGCCCGCGTCGGTGAGGCCGGCACCGACCTCGACGCCAGTGCCCAGGCCGCTCGCGTGCTCAGCGACCTGGCCCGCGCCGGCATCGTGGTCGACAACTTCTCCCTCGGCCAGCCGAGCCTGGACGAGGTCTTCCTGGCCCTGACCGACCACCCCGCCGTGCCGACCGACGAGCGCGACGACGAGCTGGAGGCAGCCCGATGAGCGACACCACGACAACCACGACCGAGCGGGCGCCGTCCGTCTACGTCCCGTCCGCCGAGGCGCTGGCGACCGTGCTCGCGCCCGGTGCCCGACCGCCCCGGCCGAGCGCGCTGGGCGCGTCGCTCACCTTCGGCTGGCGGGCCATGCTGAAGATCAAGCACGTGCCGGAGCAGCTGTTCGACGTGACCGCGTTCCCGATCATCATGGTGCTGATGTTCACGTATCTGTTCGGTGGCGCCCTCGCCGGCAGCCCGCGCGACTACCTGCAGTTCTTCCTGCCCGGCATCATGGTGACCAGCGTCGTCATGATCACCATGTACACCGGCGTCGGCCTCAACACCGACATCGAGAAGGGCATCTTCGACCGGTTCCGGACGCTGCCCGTCTGGCGCCCGGCCGCCCTGGTCGGCATGATCTTCGGCGACGTGCTGCGCTACATCCTCGCCGCCGTGGTGATCCTGGGCCTCGGGCTGGTGCTCGGGTTCCGCCCCGAGGGCGGGGTTGTCGGGGTCGTCACCGGGATCGGGCTGCTGGTGGTCTTCTCGTTCGCGTTCTCCTGGGTGTGGACGTTCTTCGGGCTGATCCTGCGCAGCGAGAAGTCGGTGATGGGGGTCAGCATGATGGTGCTGTTCCCGCTGACGTTCCTGAGCAACGTCTTCGTCGAGCCGAGCACCATGCCGGGCTGGCTCCAGGCGTTCGTGAAGGTCAACCCGGTGACGCAGCTGGTGGCCGCCATCCGGGGAGCGATGAGCGGCGAGTCGGACCCGTCGGCCACGATGTGGCTGCTGCTCTGGAGCGCCGGCTTCGTCCTCGTCTTCGGCACCCTGACCATGTACAAGTACAACCGCCGCTAACCCCCACCCACCTCCGCGATCTTGCACTTACTGTCCCGACAAGGGTGGCAAATCCACCTGAATCGACGACCGAAAGTGCAAGATCGCGGAGGGCTGGGGTGGGCTGGGGTGGGTTAGAGCCGCCAGGGCAGGGGGTTGGGGGGTAGGTAACGGCAGGTGGTGCCGGTGGAGACGGCGTCGCGCAGGTGGCTGGCCAGTGCCGGGTGTCGGTCGTCGAGCTTGCGGAGCGTGTCGCGGATTCGCGCGGTCACCGTCTTGCGGGCCCGCTCGGCCTCGTCGCCGAGGCGGCGGCTCCGGCCAGCCAGCCCCGCCGCGGCACGCAGCTCGTCGAGCAACGCAACCCGCTCGGCGTCCAGCTTGGACACCTTCCGCTCGTCGTGGCGTGTGGCGGCCCGGTCGATCTCCTCGTCGAGGCGGGCCAGGTGCCGCCGGTAGCGGGCCTTCGCCTCGTCGTCGAGGACCGGGTCGGCGCCCATCCGGCGGGCGGCGACCAGTTCCGGCCCGGCCGCCGGGTCGAGCAACTCGACCGCCGGCACGTCGCTGCCCGGGCGGCTGAGCAGCAGATGCAGATCGTGCAGGCCCTTGGCGTCGGGCAGGTGCACCACGACACCGTCGTACGCGAGCTGCCAGACCGGCCCGTCGCGCCGAAACTCGTACCCCTCGACGGCAACCGCGACCGGCGCGGCCTGGCCGGGCGCGACACTCTGGCCCGATGCGACGGCCTGGCCCGATGCGACGGCCTGGCCCGATGCGACGGCCTGGGCCGACCCAAGACCCTGGCCCGACCCAGCAGCCTGGACCGATGCGACGGCCTGGGCTGGAAGTTCGGCGTCGAGGGCTGTCGGGACGGCGAGCCGGTGGAGCACCTGCGTCATGCCGAGAGCGGTCGCCTCCTGGACGGCGGCGGCGCGCAGCGCGGCCGACGTCGCGGCGTCGCCCGGCTGGCCTCGGCCGGCGAGGGCGTTCGTGAGGCCGGTGCGGGCGAGCAGGGACCAGGGTCGGGAGTCCAGCCGGTCGGCGGAGTCCCGAGCGGCGGTGAAGCCGGCGATGGCGTCGTCCCAGCGTTCCTGGGCGGCGTCGATCAGCGCCAGCCAGTGGTCGACGGGGCCACTGATATCACAGCCGAAGAGCCCAACCGTCCACTCTCCACGGTGTGGGGCGAGGGCGGCCCGCGCGGCGTCGCAGCGTTGTGGGTCGGCGGACGCGGCGGCGACCTGCGCACGTAGCCGGAGCCAGAGCGGTGACACCGGACGCGGGTACCGGATGGCGGCGGCCTCGATGCTGGCGGTCAGCCGGATCGCCGTCTCGCCGTCTCCCCGCTCGGCCGCGGTGATCGCCCGCAGCAACTCCCGGTAGGGGTAGTCGATCGGGGCCAGCCCGTCCACCAGCGCGGCGGCCTCGTCGAGCCGGCCTTGGAGCAGCAGTCGGGACCAGCGAAGGTGGTGGCCCATGAACCCGAACTCGATGTGGCCCGGGTCGGTCTGGTCGGTGAGGACGGCGAACCGCTCGTCGGCCGTGGCGAAGTCACCCTGGAACGCCGCGATGATCCCGCTGTCGACGGCCGCGGCCATCCGGTGCCGGGCGAAGTCGTCCTGCCGTTCGGCGTCGACGAAGGTGGTCAACTCCTCGGCGAAACGAGGGTCGCCCAGCTCCAGCAACGCCACCCAGCGCAGCGAGGTGGCCCACAGCTCGGTCTCCCGGTCGCCCGTCCGACGGGCCACGTCCCGGATCTCGGCGGTGAGCGCGGCCCGGGTGGCGGCGGTGCCGAGCCCCCAGGTCGTGTCGTGGCGGGCCCAGAGGCTGAAGGTGAGCGCCTCGTCGTCCTGCCCTCGACGGGCGATCGTCTCGCTGGCGGTGATCAGGTCCGCGACGAGGGCGCCGACCGTCGCGGTGGCGTCCGGTTCGCCGAGCAACCGGCGGTACGCCTCGCGCACCAACTCCGCCGCCTCGACCGACTGGGCGGTCTCCACCTGGCGGGAGCGGTTCACGGTCAGCGCGACCCGGGCCAGCAACACCGGGTCGTCGAGTGAACGGGCCAGCCTGGCGGCCTCGGCCAGCAGTCGCGTGACCTCTTCCCGGCGGGCGTGGTGATAGTGCGACTCGGCGAACTCGACCAGGATCCGCACTCGTTGTGCCGGGTCTTCGACGACCTCGAGGGCTCGGCGGAAGTGCACCGCCGCCTCGTCGCCGGCCAGCCGGGCGAACGCGTCCCTACCGGCGGCGACCAGCAGCGTGGCCACCCGGGCCCGGTCGAGCGCGGGGCCGGCCAGGTACGCGTGCCGGGCGAGGTCGGCCGGGATCAGCCGGTCGGTGAGCTCCCGCAGGTCGTCGACCGCCCGGACGACAGCGCCGTGCCGGGCCCGCCGGTCGTCGTCGGTCAGCCCGTCGTAGAGGGTCTCGCGGACCAGGTCGTGGGCGAAGGCGAAGCGGCCACCGCCCCGGGCGACCACCAGTCGGGCGGTCACCGCCCGGTCGAGCAGCCGGTCGACCTGCGCCGCCGGGGCGGCCGCGCAGGCCGCGAGGACCTGACGGTGGAACTCGCGCCCCAGCACGGCCGCGACGGTGAGCGCCTCGACCACGGCGGCGGGTAGTTGGGCCAGGCGGCGGCGCACCGCCTCCCGTACGCCGGGTGCGATCGTGCCGACCGCGTCGTCGGCGTGCCAGAGTCGCGCGGTCTGCTCGACGAAGAACGGGTTGCCGCCGGTGCGCCGGTGCACCTCGTCGACCAGGCCGGCCTCGGGCTCCCGGCCGGCGGTCCGGGCCATCAGTGCGGCCACCTCGTCGCGGGTGAAACCGGTGAGCGTGATCGTGGTGGCCTTCGCGACCAGCGGCATCAGCAACGGGCGCAACGGGTGCTCGCCCGACTCGACCTCGGCGTCGCGGTAGGTGCCGATCAACAGGAGCCGCTCGAACCAGGTGTGCTGCGCGGCGAAGCTCAGCAACCGCAGTGAGGCCGGGTCGGCCCAATGCAGGTCGTCGAGGACAACCACGACCGGCCGGTGCTGGGAGACGGCGACCATTGCGGCGGTCACCGCGTCGTACAGCGCGAACGCCTCCTGGTCGGCGGCGTCCGGGCCCGGGTCGACGCCGGACCAACTGACGAGGCGGCCGGCCTGCTCGCCGCTGACGCCGGACTGGCCGAGCAGGGCCGCGAGCGCCGGGTCAGCGGACTGCCGCGCCACCGCCCAGTCGTCGGCGGAACGCCGCAGGCCGCGCAGCACCTGCACCCACGGCCAGTAGCCGGGGGCGCTGTCGGAATCCCAGCAGGCGGCCCCGAGCACCAGCGCGCCGCGCTGCCGGGCCTCCCGGGCCGCCGACGTGACGAGGGTCGTCTTGCCGATGCCCGGCTCGCCGGTGACCAGGACGAGACCGCCGTGGCTGGTGGTGGCGCGATCCAACTCGGCGCGCAGCAGGCCTGCGGGGTGATCCCGCCCGATGATGGCGTCGCCGAGCGCGTCCATGGTCCCCAGACCGTACTGGAACCGTCCGACGCTGAGCGTCGAGATTTGACAGTGCCATAGCTAGCGGTTATCTATTAGCGGTCGATTCGAGGGGTGTGCCGGGGTGCAGGACGTGGTGCTGGCCATGCTGGCCAAGGAGCCGGCGCACGGGTACGAGCTGCGCAGCCGGATGCGGAACGCGCTCGGCCCGCTCGGCGAGGCGATGAACGCGGGGCAGGTCTACGTGACGCTGGCCCGGTTGGCGAAGGCCGGTCTGGTGACCTCAGAGCGGGCCGACGGCCTGCCGGACCGGCCCGACCGAAGGGTCTACGCGTTGACCCCGGCCGGGCAGCAGCGTGTCGCTGGCTGGTTGACCGAGGTGAGCTGGCCGAAGCCGGACCTCACGGAGTTTCACCTGAAGCTGGTGGCCGCCGCGGCTGCCCGGTTGGCCGATCCGGTGGCGTTGGTGGACGCGCAACGGCGTGAGGTGTTGCGCCGTCTGCGCGACGCGCAACGGGCGGCGTTGGAGCGGTCGGTGGATCCGGTTGCCGGGTTGCTGTTGGAGGGCGTCGTGTTGCGGTTGCGGGCTGATCTGGAGTGGCTGGAGGCGTGCGAACGCATGTGGTCCGAGCGTGGTCGAGCGGGACGGAAGGCGGGGGCATGACCGGGTCGATGGCGGTGCGGACGCGTGGGCTGAGCAGGTGGTACGGCTGGGACAGTGCGCTGGTACGCGCGGTCGACGAGGTCGACTTGGACGTGCCCGCCGGCCAGACGCTGGCGATCATGGGGCCGAGTGGCTGCGGCAAGTCCACCCTGCTGCACCTGCTGGGCGGGCTGCAACGCCCCACCGACGGCGAGGTGTGGCTGGCCGACCGGCGGATCGACACGATGAGCGAGCGGGCCCTCGCCCGGCTACGGCGCGACGCCATAGGTCTCGTCTTCCAGTCCTTCCATCTCATGGACGAACTCACCGCGGTGGAGAACGTCGAGATGGCCGCCCTGCTGGCAGGATGGTCGCCGGGTCGTGCTCGGCGGCGCGCCCTGCACCTGCTCGACCAGGTCGGGCTGGCCGACCGCGCCACACACCTGCCCTCGGCCCTGTCCGGCGGCCAGCGCCAACGCGTCGCCATCGCCCGCGCGTTGAGCAACGAGCCGCAGGTCGTTCTGGCCGACGAGCCGACCGGCAATCTGGACAGCGCCGCCACCCTGGAGGTGCTGCGGCTGTTCGAGGAGTTGCGCAACACCGGGCAGACCCTCGTGGTGGTCACGCACGACGCCCGCATCGCGGCGGTCGCCGACCGGGTGATCTCGATGCGGGACGGCGCGTTCGCCGACGACAGCCTGCTCGTCGGCGAACATGGCGGGGTGCGCTGAGGTGGCGGGCCGCCTGCTGCTCATATGGCGGCTGCTCGTGCGGGACCTGCGGCGACACCGGACCGAAACCCTGCTACTGCTGCTCGCGATCACCGCGGCGACCGCGACGCTGACCCTCGGGCTCACCCTCCACGAACTCGTCGCCCGCCCGTACGAGCAGACCCGGGCCGCCACCGCAGGCCCGGACTTGGTGGTGCAGGCGGGACAGCCCGGACCGCATTCCCTGGACGCGCTCGCGCCACTGACTACCCTGCCGGGCGTCACCAACCACAGTGGGCCGTACCCATTGGCCTTCCTGGCGCTGACCGCCGGTGACACGACCGCACGGGTCGTCGTCGAGGGCCGCGACGGTACGCCGGCTGCGGTCGACCGACCGGCGGTGACCGACGGCACCTGGATACGCCCCGGCGGCGTGGTCGTCGAACGCACCTTCGCCGACGCCCTCGGCGTACACGTCGGCGACACGGTAAGCGTCGCCGGCCACCCGCTGGGCGTGACCGGGTTCGCGGTCACCGCCGCCAGGCCCGCATACCCGCGCGCCGGGTGGCACCTGCCGGGCAGCATCCTGACCGAGGGCGGCGGCCTGGTCTGGGTCGAGCGGGGCGACATCGCCACCCTCGCTGGCGAGCAGCCGCTGTCGTACACCGTGAACCTGAGACTGGCCGACCCGCAGGCCGGTGCCGCGGTGATCGATCCGTCGGGCGGAGATGCCCGCTTCCGCGGCTGGCGATTCAGCACCGGGCAGGAGATCGCCGACACCAACGGCAGGCTGAATGCGCCAGCACAGCAGGCCCTGATGATCGGCAGCTGGTTGCTGACCGCCCTCGCGGTGGTCGGCGTCGCCGGCATCGTCGCGGGCCGGGCCATCGGCCAACGCCGTCGGGTGGGGCTACTCAAGGCCGTCGGCGCCGGGCCCGCCATGATCGCCGCCGTCCACCTCGCCGAATACCTCGTGATCGCGCTCGCCGCCGCCGGCACCGGCCTGGCCGTCGGTTGGCTCGCCGCGCCCCCACTGTTCCGCCCGACCGCCGGGCTCCTCGGCTCCGTCGGCATGCACCCACCACCGCTGCGAATGGTGGCCGCGGCCACCGCGCTCGCCCTGACGATCGCCGTCGCGGCGACCCTGGCGCCGGTGCTACGCGCCGCCGCCACCGACACCACTCATGCGCTGGCCGATGCCGCCGTGCCGCCGCGCCGCCGACGCTGGGTCATCTCGCTGTCCCGTCGACTGCCCATCGCCCTGCTGATCGGGGTACGCATCAACGCACGTCGGCCCCGCCGGGCCTGGCTCGTCACGGTGAACACCCTGATCACCACGACCGCGCTCGCCGCCGCGCTCATGGCTCTGGCGCAGGAGCGCAGCCCGGTGGATCTCGGCTACTCGAAGTTGCCGGACGCCCGTGACGAGCGAACCACCCAAGCCATGATCCTCGTCGTCTGCGTGGTGTGTTTCCTGGCGCTACTCAACACGGTCGTGAGCACCTGGACAGCGGTCCTCTCCACCCGGCACCCGCTGGCGGTCACCCGGGTGCTCGGCGCGACCCCCGCCCAGGCCGGCGTGGGCTTGGCCGTGGCGCAGCTCCTGCCCGCGATACCTGGCGTCGCCGCTGGACTACTTCTCGGCATCTTGACCTTCTTCGCCGGCGACGACAACCAGCACGCCCCCGCCTCCTGGATGCTCACTGCGGGGCTCGGCGTCCCGCTCGCCGTCGTCGCGCTCACCGCCATCCCGGCCGTGGCAGCCGCACGCCGCCCGGTCGCGGACACCCTTCAGGCCGGGGTGCGCTGACGTGGCGGGCCGCCTGCTGCTCATCTGCCGACTGCTGACCCGAGGGCTGCGTCGGCACCGGACCGAGAACGTGCTGCTGCTGGTCGCGATCACCGCCGCGACCGCGACGCTGACCCTCGGCCTCACCCTCAACGAACTCGTCACACGCCCGTACGAGCGGACCCGGGTCGCCACAGCGGGCCCGGACCTGGTGGTGGAGCCGGGCTTCCCCGGGCCGCAGGCCCTGGACGCGCTCGCCCGGCTGACGACCATGCCCGGCATCACCGACCACGGCGGGCCGTACCCGGTGGCCTTCCTGGCGTTGACCGCCCGCGACACGACGGTCCGGGTCGTCGTCGAGGGCCGCGACGGCACGCCCGCTGCCGTCGACCGACCAGCGGTGACCGACGGGACCTGGGTACGCCCCGGCGGCGTGGTCGTCGAGCGGACCTTCGCCGACGCCCTCGGCATGCACGTCGGTGACATGGTCAGCGTCGACGGCCACCCGCTGCACGTGGTCGGGTTCGCGGTCACCGCCGCCAGGCCGGTGTACCCGCAGGTTCGGTGGCACCTACCGGGCTCGAATCTGGTGGAGAAGGGCGGCCTGGTCTGGGTCGATCATCGTGACATCGCCACCCTCGCCGGGAAACAGCCGCTGTCGTACACCTTGAACCTCACGCTGGCCGACCGAGAAGCCGGCGCCAGGGTCGTCGACCCGTCGGGCAGCGATCTCCGCTTCCGCGGCTGGATCTTTCGGACGGCGCGCGATATCGCCGAAAGCAGCGGTCGACAGAATGGGCAGGCGGAGACGGCCCTGGTGGTCGGCAGTTGGTTGCTGACCGGCCTCGCGGTGGTCGGCGTCGCCGGCATCGTCGCGGGCCGGGTCATCGCCCGGCGACGCCGGGTGGGGCTACTCAAGGCCGTCGGCGCCGGGCCCGGCGTGATAGCCGCCGTCCACCTGGCCGAATACGTCGTGATCGGGCTGGCCGCTGCCGGGGCCGGCCTGGCCATCGGTTGGTTCACCGCGCCTCTGCTGTTCCGCCCCAGCGCCGGATTTGTCGGCTCCGTCGGCGTGTACCCGCCGTTGCGCGTGGTGGTCACCGCCACCGCGTTCGCCCTCGCGATCGCCGTCGCGGCGACCCTGGGGCCGGTGTTACGCGCCGCGGCCAGCAGCACCGTCCAGGCGTTGGCCGACGCCCCCACGCCACCACGTCGTCGGCGGTGGACGATCTGGCTGTCGCGCCGGCTGCCCACTGCCCTGCTGATCGGGGTGCGTATCAACGCGCGCCGGCCACACCGCGCCCGGCTCGTCACGGTGAACACCCTGATCAGCACGGCCGCGCTCGCCGCCGTCCTCACGATCCTGGCGCAGGACGACGATCCACTGAATCTGGGCTACTCCGAACTTCCCGACCCCCGCAACGAGCGAACCCTCCAGGCCATGCTCATCGTCGCCGGCGTGGCCTGCTTCCTGGCGCTGCTCAACACCATCGTGAGCACCTGGACCGCGGTCCTCGACACCCAGCACCCGCTGGCGGTCGCCCGCGCACTGGGCGCGACCCCCGCCCAGGCTGGCATGGGGCTGGCCGTGGCGCAGCTACTCCCCGCCGTACCCGGCGTCGCAGCCGGGATCCCCTTCGGCATCGGGTTGTACCTCTTCTTCGACGGGGAGCGATACCCGCCCGCCTCCTGGACGGTCACCGCGGCATGCGGACTCCTTTTCGCGGTCGCCGCGGTCACCGCCATCCCCGCGCTGGTCGCCGCACGCCGCCCGGTCGCGGACGCCCTCCGATCCGCAGGCCCCTGACCACTGCTGACGAGCGGTCACCACATGACAGCGAGGCCCTTTGGAGCTGATAACGCCAACGAGTCAATCCCATCATTCCCTAAACTTCCCATACGTGGGTAGGATAGGGAGTGATGACGGAAGAAATGTACTCGGTTGAGCAGGTGGCCGAACGGCTCAACCTGCACGTACGCACCGTGCGCGGCTACATCCGCTCGGGCCGGCTCCGGGCCGTGCGGATCGGCAAGCAGTACCGGATCGCCGCCAGCGACCTCGACGCCCTCACCGGGCAGGCCCCGGCCGCCGCTCCCCTGACTGGTCAGGCGGAGGTGTCGAGCATCGTCCAGATCGACGGCGTTGACCGGGCCGCCGCCGACCGGCTCGGCACGCTCGTGCTCACCAGCGCCAACACCGCCCACGACCAGGCCCACCCGCTGCGGGTGCAGACGGTGCACGACGAGGAACGCCACCGCACGAAGATCATCATCCTGGGTGACCCCGCCGCCACCGCCGAACTGCTGCACCTGCTCGACGCCGTCCTCAACGCCGACAATGGCCTGCTCAACCGGGAGGTTCGCGATGTCTGACGAGATCCAGGAACGCGCCGGAGTGCCGGTGCTGGTCTGCGACCCGTTGGGGCCGCCGGTGGCCACCGAGCAGGACGCGCTGGACCTGATCGGCGCGGCGTTCCTCGGCGCCCAGGTGGTGGCCGTGCCGGCCAACCGGCTCGACGAGCGCTTCTTCTCGTTGGGCACCCGCTTCGCCGGCGACGTGATGCAGAAGTTCGTCAACTACCGGGTGCGACTGGCCATCGTCGGCGACATCTCGACCCATCTGGCGGACAGCTCGGCACTGCGCGCACTGGTGCACGAGTCGAACCAGGGCGGGCAGATCTGGTTCGTCCCCGACCTCGACGCGCTGGACGCCCGCCTACGCGCCGCCCGATAGCCACCTCACCGCTCGGGCACGACCGCCATCTCCACCGCGTCCGGCTCCACGCCCCTGACCCGAGCCTGCTCGGCCGCCCAGCGCAGGTAGGCCAGCCACTCCTCGGACGACCAGCCGTTGCGCCGGCCGACACCCGCCTCGGCGGGGAGTTGGCTGGCCACGACACGGTCGAGGATCAGGGGCTGCACCCCGCCCGTCCCACGCCGGTAGCCGACGAAGTAGAGGACCTTCGTGCACAGGCCCGGCCCCAACCAGGGCAGACGGGCGTGGTCGGGGTCGCGGAGGCGGCGGTACGCCGTACGCAGCGCGTCCTCGTCGGGCGCTGGCGTGGCCACCTCCTCCAGCGCGTACGCCAGGCGTTTGCCGTTCGGATCGGCGTCGAGCGACCTGGCGGCGCGCCACGGGCCGTACCCGATGGGGCCGTAAGCCCAGACCAGCGCGGCCGTCAGTAGGTGCCGTGGGCTCGCGGACCCCGCCCGGTACGCGTCGGCCACCGCGAAGACGTCGCGCCGCCAGAGCTCGCCGGTCACAGGAAGGCCCTCGGGCCACGCGTCTGGTGGTAGCCCCGCCCGCCAGCGGTCGACGTTCACGGTGACCGGGGTCCGCTCGCCCGGTAACACCACACCCTCGGTCGTCTGCATGGTCGCCTCCCACAGATCGCGCGCTCGCGAAACTCAGCGGTTCGGACGCTATGGTCGGGCGCTTCCACACACCGCCCGTCGACGGCAAATCGCGGTATTGGCTGCATGGGCGCCTGCCTTCCGGGCAGCCAGCAATCGGCGGGATCGAGAACGTCGCCTGGTTGACCTACGGTGCTCCCGTGCTTCCCCGAAACGTGAAGATCCTCGATCAGGTCCGCGCCGAGGCGCTGCGCCGCGGCATCCCCGCCGCCGACGTGGCGCGCTGGCTCGGGCTCGCCCGCCCGTCTGCCCTCCTGACACAGGGAGGTGACGGGCCGGTCGTGGGCGCCATCCGTGGGCCCGTGATGCTCCCGGCCGACGCCGAGGACCCCAAGTTTCCCTTGATCGCCACCATCGACTGCGCTGCTCTTCCGGCAGACGTGACCGACCTTCCGCTACCGTCCGACGGCCAGTTGCTGTTGTTCGGCTGGCCCGAGGAAGACGGCTACGGCGAAGTGATGTACGTGCCGGCGGGCGTGGCCGTCGACGAGCGAGAGCAGCATCCGCCGGGCTTCTCGCCGGACGACGAGGAGTGTGCCGAGGTCTACGCGGAGATCCCGCAGGGCGATCTGCACCTCACGGTCGACATCTCTCTGCCCTACGTCAAGACGATCCCGGGGCCCCCGTGGTCTCCGCCGCTGCCGGGAGATCCCCCGTTCGAAGAGATGACCAAGGTGTGGCAGGACGTCCTGGGCAACGTGTCGGACGGCATGTTCTCCTTCGGAGGCTGGACAACGCCGCTGCTGTTGGGCGGCTACGGCACTGACTGCAACGGCTTCAACCCCGCGTGGTTGGGCGCCAACCCCTCGGGCTGGTCCGGCTCCGACGGGCCGGTGCGCGGTGGTGGGCCGCCCGACCATGGTGACTGGGTTCTGCTGGCCGAGTTCCACGGCGGCAGACAGGGCGGCGCGACCATCCACTGGGTGATCCAGCGTGCCGACCTGGAGGATCGACGCTTCGACCAGGCCAGGGTTCTCGTCTACTGGAATCCGTGAGACCACTCGCTCCCGGAGCGTCGACCGGGCCGATCGCTGCCAGACAGTGGACCGAGCCGGTCGGGACGGCATTGGAGCTGACGGGGGCTCAGGACTAGCCGCACAGTGACCGGGTACGCGCGGTCCATGGGTAGCCACAAGCAGAACAAACACGACAGCGGCGGCGAGTCGGCACGAGGCCGGCGACACCCGGGCAGCGGCGCTCCGGGCCGCCAGGGCTCGCCCGTGGAGCACTCGCCCGACCAACGGCACCGCCGTACCGCGACCGGCCCGGCCGGCACTGAACGCGACCTGGGCCGGGCCAAGGTCTCGGGCGACGGGCGGATCCAGCGCCAAGGCGGCTCCTGAGCCGACCACTCAGCCGGTGCAGCGGCTCGCGCGTTCGCAGGGCGGCTGCACCGGCTGACCGGTTTCTACGGCGTGGCGCAGATCGCGTACGCCGTGTCGGACCAGTTCCCGGCGAACGCGTCCTCCTCGTACGCGCCGGACGCGGCGGACGTCGGGGCGGTCGCGGGGCCGCCGTTGGGGCGGAAGTCGTCCACGATGCCCTCGCCGGTCACCCCGTTCAGCTCGTAGCCGGCGCCGGTCAGCACCTTCCCGACCGGGCAGGTCGCCGTGACGCTGCGGAAGTCGAGGGAGGTGCTGGCCCCCACGGCCGAGGTGCGCACCAGGCCCGCGAGGGGGTTGGCGCAGATCGCGTACGCGGTCGCGGACCAGTTCAGGGCCGTGGCGTCCGACTCGTACGCGCCGACGGTGACCGCGGTCGGAGCCGTGGCGACGCCGCCGTTGGGCCGGAAGTCGTCGACGACACCTTCACCGGTCACGCCGTTCAGTTCGTAGCCCGTGCCAGTGAGCACCTTCCCGACCGGGCAGGTCGCCGTGACGCTGCGGAAGTCGGTCGAGTTGCTGACGCTGACCGCGGAGACCCGGACCAGGCCGGGCAGCGGGTTGGCGCAGATCGCGTACGCCGTCACCGACCAGTTCCCCGCGAACGCCTCGGTCTCGTAGGCGCCGACGGTTACCGCCGTCGGTGCCGTGGCGACGCCACCGTTTGGGCGCAGGTCGTCGACGACACCTTCACCGGTCACGCCGTTCAGTTCGTAGCCGGTGCCGGTGAGCACCTTCCCGACCGGGCAGGTCGCCGTGACGCTGTGAAAGTCGGCCGAGTTGCTGACGCTGGTCGCGGCGACCCGCACCAGACCGGGGACCGCGGCGGATGCCGGGCTCGCCGGGGCGAGCACCGCTCCGGCCGCGACAAGACCGAGCACGAGTACGGACGCTCGGGCGCGGAGCCGCCGACTTTTGTTCTGAGTACGCATGGGTTTCTCCCGTCTGAGGCCGGACGGGGCGGCAGGTGCGACGCCGACGTCGAGGCCGTTCGTGATGACTGGTTCACGCTAGGTAATCCCCTGACCAGGCATTATCTCCAAGCCGACTACGTCGCGTAACGGACTGGACCCCTCGTCACCGTCACTGGACTGACGGACGATGCCCAGACATCGATGCCTGTGCATACCATTCGGCTATGTCCGCTCGCCGCGTCACCGCCACCATCGCTCTCGCCGCGCTGGCGAGCCTGCTCGCCGTCAACGCAGCCCGCGCCGACGGCCCGGCGATCAGCACCCCCGGCGCACCCACCGTGGTGGCCAACGAGCCACATCAGCTCACGCTCAGCTGGGCGCCCTCCGCCTGGGTCGAACCCGGCGCGGAGCAACCGATCAACTACGAGATACAGGCGCCGCTGGGGCCCAACACGTACCGCTTCCTCGGCTCGACCACCGACACCACGATCACGCTGACCGACCTCGCGCCCGGCACGACGTACCGGATCGCTGTTGCCGCCCGGGCGCTCGGCGGCTACTCCGACACCTCGCCCACCACCACCGTGCGCACCGCAGCCGGCCGCGCGACGGTCAGCTACCTCAACCTGGACTGGTCCCCCACGAACAACCAGATCCAGTACCTCCTCAAGGTGACAAACACCGGCACCGGGCCACTCGACCTGAGCACGGTGCGGGTGCGCTACCACCTGCGCTTCGATGGCGCCAACACCTCGCTGGTGCCGAACTGCGACTGGGCCGTGCTGGGTTGTGACCGAATCCGGCAGACCGTGCAGTTCTTCGTCCCGCCAGGCGCGCCCTCGGCGCTGACGACGCCAGCGCCGCCGGGCCCTCCGCCGGGTACGCCTGTTCCAGGCTGGGTCGAGCTGACCTTCACCGACGGCACGCTCGCGCCGGGCCAGTCGACCGGGCCGATCCAGCTACGGCACCACCGGCACAGCTGGAGCGACATCGACGAACGCGACGACCCGAGCTGGCTCGCGGCAACCGGGCAGTGGACCGCGAACGACCGGATCACGCTGGACGTCGACGGGGTACGCGAGTTCGGCGACACCTACTCCTGACCCCGCCTGGGCGGACGTCGCAACACCGTCAGGCGAGCAGCCGCTTTATCGCTTCGCTCCGGTGGTGGGCCAGCGCTTCCTTGTCCGGTCGGTCGTCCACCGGCGGGAGCGAAAGTCGCTGCCCGTCCAGCTTGGCGTAGTGATCAAACCCGGCCGCCACATGGACCCGGTAAGACCCGTCGATCCACAGATAACCTCGATCGAAGAGATTGTGCAGATCAGCGCGAAGCAGCAGGCCGTTCGTGACGCGATTCGTGGCGGGTCCGTCATACGGAGAGATGTGCGCCGCCTGCAGTACGGCCTCGACGTCGCAGCCAGTGATTGCGCACCGACCGTTGTACGCCGCAAGTAGCCGAAGGCGGAAGTCTGCCTGACCCTGCCGCGCGGTGACCTGCGCGAGGCGGCGCCGCCGGCCCTCGGGCAGGCCCTCCGGCTCGGGGGCTCGAACATCGGCCAGAACCTTGCTGAGCTTGTCGGTCTCGCCTTGCCGCAGTGCGCGCACCCGCTGGACCTGCACCTCGAGCACGTCCGACGCGGCAACGACTGTCGATAGCAGCGAGCGGGTCAATCCAAGGTCCCAGCGGATCTCTAGCGTCCAGTAGGTGTTGCCCTCGTCCACTCGTTGGCACGGATCCGACCAGGCGACGCCGGCAGCGACGAGACGTTGGTGAGGTGCCGTGGCGTAGATCCATATCTGGTCCCCAGCCTTGATCTGGTGGAAACAGGAGGAGAGGTGCCACTCCGCGACATCGCCCTCGCGGATGCCACGGAAGGTCTCGATGACTCCTGGATCATCCCCCCATGCCGCACTCCGCTCGTTGGCCGGGTAGATCCACCCGGCAGGGCGGGTAGCGCGACCCAGGACGTGGTCGACCAGTGAGTAACTGTGACCGGCACCCTGCATCGTCCGCACGGCGAGCAGTGGCGTAGTCAGGTCACGCACCGCAGCGGCGAAACGCTCGTCCGCGAGTGCGGCGATCAGCTCGTCGTGCCAGCCGATGACCCGGACCTGATCCACACCCGCGTCCTCGTAGTCGCAATCCTCGAGAGTCAGCCCGGGAAAATCTTTTTCGAAGGAGCGACGCTTGGGCCAGTATCGATCCAGGACTGACCGCGGTACGATCACAAAGCCCTCGACCATCCCGTCCTTCGCCGGCCTGGTGGGCTCGTGTAGGACGAAGGTCTCCATCGTCTTCATGGAGACAGCCGAGAGCCGGCGCGGATTCGATGTTGTCTTCGGTAGACAGGAAAGAGTCCAGTACTCCCGCTCCGTAGCGGACGCGTCGGGGACGGCCACCTTCAGGTAAGCACGATTCGCAGCCACAACAGCCGAGTAGAACGGGCCGGCCACCAAGCGCTCGAACTGGCTCTTGCCACCATGCTCGTCAGACATGCCACGACTCCTCATCGACCAAGGCTGACGGCTCGCAACTTGCGCGTGGCCGAGGGAGCCTGATGCTAATGAGTTCTGAGACTCGCCACCGCCCCGCCGACTCCGGCATTCGCGGAACGGACCAATCACCCGACCAGCAGCGGCCAAGGTGGACAGTGCTGGCAGACCGGCCGGCCGGGGAGTGAAGCCGGCTGGCGGCAGCGGCCGTCGCCTTGGGCCCGATACGGTCTGCGACATGACGACAGGCTGCAAAGCAGGAGAAAGCGGCGACTGATGCAAAGAGTTCCGCCAATCGAGGTGGCCGGCCGAATTATCGACGATCCCCTGAGTCCATTCATCGCCTACTGCCGGCAGAATGGCGGCACCATCCGCAACTACGACTGGCTCGCTGGCACGAGTTCAACCTTGACACCCCAGCTGATCAAAGCGACTCGATCACCATGGATGGGCAGTCGGATCAGCCGTGAGCAGGAGCTGCACCTCCTCCGCCTAAGCGAGACCGCCCCCTGGTCGGATATCGCCGTCGACGCGCACCTGAAAGACGCCGACCCGCTCGGCGTCGATGATCTGTACGTCCGCGCGGTACGTCTCTACCAACACTTCTCCCACCCTCGGGTGAGAGGCATCGCCGTGGCCAAGGTGAGCAAGTCGCTGTATCTCATGCGTCCGGCGCTGTTCCCCATCCTCGACAGTCGCCTGCTGGGGCTCTATCGACAGTCAGCCGAGCGGGCGCGTCGGGACCTCGGATGGTTGCCTGAGAGCCAGACTTCGCCGCGGCGGGCCTACTGGGCGGCATACCGGCGGGACCTGGTCCAGGCCAGCGACAAGCTAACGGTGCTTCGTCAGGTCGCCAACCAACACCCGGATCAGCTCGTCGCCGAGGCAGCCAACCGCCTCACCGACGTACGCATCATCGATGTTCTCGCGTGGTCCCTCGACCAGCCCCGGTTCGCGTAGGAGCGCTCACCCATCACTGGCGACACCCTCGGACAGGTGGACCCGCGCGGCGGGGATGCCCAGGGTACGCAGACGTGGCCGCGCGGCGGCCACCATCGTGGGTGGTCCGCAGACGTATATCTCCTGGTCAGGGCGATGATGACGGAGGGCGATGGTCAGGGCGTCGCCCCGCTCGGCCGGCTCGGCGCAGGGGTCGTTGGAGAGGGCCGGCACGATGGTCAGCCAGTCGTGGGCGCATTGCAGCTTGTCGAGGGCGATCGCGTCGTACAGGTCGGTGAAGGTGCGCGCGCCGACGATCAGCGTCACCCGCCGGCCGTCTGGTGCGGCGGCGACCTGTTCGACCAGGGCGCGCAGCGGCGCCAGGCCGGTGCCACCGGCGATGAGCAGCAGATCGTTCGTGCTCGCCGGGTCGAGGCTCAGCCCGGTGTCGCCGGGTGGGCCGAGCCAGAGCAGCTCGCCGGGGCGTACCTCATGGACTAGGCGGTGGGAGACGGTGCCGGCGAGTACGGCGCGGACGTGCACCTCGACGGTGCCGTCCGCGCGTGGGGCCTTGGCCGGTGAGAGCCAGCGCCAGTGCCCAGGCAGGCGCGGCGTGCAGACCGGCAGTGCCTGACCTGGCTGGAAGGGCAGTCGCCGCCAGGGACGTACCGTCAGGATGGCGATGTCGGGCGACGGCCGGTCGTGGCCGATCACCTGGACGTGCCACCAGGCCCGGCCGTTGCCTGCCTGCGCGGCGGCGCGGCGGATGGCGTGCGTGGCGCGGTACAGGGCGCGCTCGGCGGCGATGGTGAGCTGCGGCGTCCATAGTGGGCGCGCGTGGCGGGCCACCGTCGCGAGCAGCGCGTCGCCGATGGTGGTGGAGTGCGGGAGTAGGTCGAGATGACGGTACGCGCGGCCGAGCACCAGGAGCAGCGCCGCCCGGTTCGCCGGGTCGCCGCCGCCGACCAGGAGGCGGCCCAGCGCGGTGAAGAACAGCGGCGCATCGCGGTGTGGGAGCAGCCCGGGTCGGCGGTCTTCGAGGGTGCACCAGAAGTCGCCGGCGGCCTGCACGTCGACCGATTCCCAGGCGGCGGCCAGGCTCGCGCGGGCCTGGTGGTCGTCGTGCACGGTGGGCATGCGGGCTCCAAGTCGTTGATTCATGGGCTGGCACCGGGGCGGGCGGGACGGAGCTGCGCCGTTGAGGGCCGGCGCAGTTCCGCGACAAGGCATCGCCCCGGGCCATGCGTCGACTGTCGCGGCTGACCAGGCACGACGGCATGTCACGGTGATCGTTGGCGGCATGCGCGATGGGTATGCGCTCGACGTTGCGACGGTCGAATCGGGCAGACTGCGGGCATGACGGAACGTCCGGTGCTGTATCTGGTCGTCTGCGCCGCGGGTCCGGCGGAACACGTCGACGAGTTGGTCGACCTCCTGATCGCCGACGGGTGGCAGGTGTGCATGATCGTCAGCCCCACGGCGGCGACATGGCTCGACCGGGCGGCGTTGCAAGACAAGACCGGCTATCTCGTACGGGTGGAGTGGCGGATGCCCGGCGACCCGGAGCCGCACCCGCCGGCTGATGTGGTGGTGGCCGCGCCGGTCACGTTCAACACGGTGACGAAGTGGGCGTTGGGCATCAACGACACGCTGGCGCTCGGCGTCCTCAACGAGTCGCTGGGGGCCGGGTTGCCGATCATCGCGTTTCCGCACGTCAAGGCGGAGCTGGGGGCCCACCCGGCTTATGCCAGCCACCTGAAGGTGCTGCGGGCTGCCGGCGTGGTGGTGGCTGATGAGAAGCCGCTGAACCCGATGAACGGGCCGGGACGTTGGGGCGTGGTCGTCGAGGCGCTGCTGGCGGCGGTCGGCTTGAACAACAACGTCACCGACGTTGAATCCCACGGGCGCCCCTCGAACTCGCCCCACACGACTGGCCCCTAACCGCAGCCTCGCCCGACGCCCAGAGCAAAGGCACGCTTCGACATTCTCGACGGGGCGTATGGAGATCGATCCGCGCTGAAGGTTGGAGGCCGGAGCCGTTCCGGCTTGGGGCAGTCACTCACTCACCGCTCGGTTATTCACCGTCGTTCGCGTCACGTGGCTTCGGGACCTGCCGGTTGAAGCGCGGCTTGAGGGCGACGACCAGCGCTTCCTTCGTACCCTCCGGGTTGTCGGTCTCCTGCCAGCGGACCTCGCACCGACTCAGCCAGTCGGCGACGCCGGAGGCCGACGCCGCGTTGTCCGGGGTGTCGAGGAGCTGGCCGACCTGGTCGTGCAGCACCGACGAGTCGCGGTTGCCGGTCAGGTGCTGCCGGAGGCGATCCCTCAGACCCCGCCTGGTCCGGCCGACGTAGATGACCACGCCGCCGTCGAGGACCACGTGCACGCCGGGGCCGCGGGGAGCGTCGGCGACGGTCTCCATGGTGTATGGACGGGGAGCCGTGAAGCCGGCCAGCAAGTCGTCGTGCGAGGTGTCGGGCATCCCCGGACGCTACCGGCCTGGGCCCTCATCCGTGGCCCTGCACGGGCCGTCGTGGTCGTCGCGGCGTCGGCAGCGGGCGGCCCCGTCGAGCTTGGCGTCACACCAGGTTCGGGTGCGCAGGAACTGGCGATCCTCCTCGCTAAGGGTGGTCTCGCCGAAGTCGATAGCGGTGACGTGGCCGAGCGAGTCGCGCAGGGCTGCAGCCAGGATGATGGCCCCGTCGAGGCTGGTCAGGGTCGTGGGAAGGTGGATGATCCACCGGGGTGAGGTCATCGCTGCCACCGGCTGTTAGGTGAACCTGGATCTGTGTGACGGCAGCCGGTGTGTCGGGACTGCCACTGCCGCAGCGCCTGGCGGATGCGCTCGGCCTCGGTGTTCGCCGTGGTCAGCTCGCGGTGCAGGCGTTCGAGTTCGTCGGCTACGCGGTTGAGGTAGTCGTGCACTTGGGCGGGCTCGAGGCCGCGCCAGCGGGTGTCGAAGGAGGCGGCGCGGGCGTGGTGCGGATACAGGCGTTCGCCGGTCACGTAGATCATCGCTGCGGCGCCTCCTGCTCGGCGATCAGCGTGACGATCTGCCGGTCGGTGAGGCCGCGTCGGTCGAGGTCCCGGCGGCGCCAGCGGTGCAGCCGGCACGGGTGGGGTGCGCGGTCGTTGCGACACCCCTGACCGTCGGGCCATTGCTCGGCGGCGTGCACCGTGACGGCTTTGACGGCGAAGCCGACGTCTTCGGCGGTGACGTAGGGCGGTAGGGGTAGTTCGCCGAGGATCTCGCCGGATCGAGTCCATGTCCCTCCTTGAACGGTTGTTTGCGGCGCCGAGGCGGGCGGGGGCGGCCGGTACGACCGCGCGTCCGTACCGGCCGGAGCCCAGCACCCACCCCGGCCTGCCTGTTTCCGGCTGCTGTCTAACTGCCGGAGGCCCTGTCTTCTGCACCTTCGTGGGACAGGGGGTCGTGAAGCTTTTGCACGTCGGAGCAGCCCGCTCACCGGCACCTATCGGGGGATTCGGCTGGCGAGGAGTGCCGCTCCGACGAAGGAGCCACCGCAGTGCCTAGCTGGGGTGTTTCCTCGCCTCCGCAGTTTACCGACGTTACTGGTAAAGTCAACGTTGCTCTTGAAGTTCTCCCGGCTCGCGTGGTCTGATGGACGGGCCTAGCTGGGAGTACTTTGCATGCCCGCACCACGGAAGTTCGAGCCGCACTACCGGCGGATCATCGCCGACATCAGGGAGCGCATCGCCTCGGGTGAGTGGCCTCCCGGGCACAAGCTGCCGTCCACCAAGGCGCTCGCCGATATGTACGACGTCGGCAGCCAATCCACGGTCCGCCAGGCCATCACGATTCTCATCGAGACCGGCGAGCTGTACGGCCACCAAGGCTTAGGGGTGTTCGTCGCCCTCCCGCAGGCCGGCGGTGGGGTGACCCATGGGCATGCCTGACGGCTCCCCGGGCGCCTGGCTGATGCTGGCTGTCGGTGCGGAACGGCAGCATGGCGGCAACGACGGCTATGACGACGACCCGGACGTCCATTACAGCTGGGACGAGACCGTTCCGAACGCCCGGACTGTGGCTGTGGGAGATCGAATCATCCTGTGGGACAAACGAGCGGTCATCGGCGGCTCGGTGATTGAGGAGATCGAGACCGGCTACGCAGAGAAGATTCTCTACCGGTGCCCTCGCTGTAAGGGCGCGAACATCAAGAGACGCAAACGGGAATCCCCCCCGTTTCGGTGCTTCCCCTGCTCGGACACCTTCCCGACGGCGTTGACGCAGGTAAAACGGGTAGAGACTTTCCGCTCACGTCATGACGCCAACTGGATTGACCTCGGCCGGTGCCTGGACGGGCGAACCCTGCGCAGCCTTTGCCTCTCCCCGAAGTCGCAGCTCAGCATGCGGCCACTGCGCTGGGAGGCGTTTACCAATGCACTGCGCAAGGTTGGCCGGACGCAGGGTGCAGCCTTCTTGGACGAAGCGACACAGTGGACGCAGTCGCACTTAGGCGGACACCGGCAGGCAAGGGTGCGCGTTCGAATTGGCCAGGCTGGCTTCAGGGAACGCTTGCTCGCCGCGCATGGGTCAGTGTGCGCCTTCACTGGACCTTGCCCAGCCGGAGCACTGGAGGCGGCTCATCTGTACAGCTACGCAGCAGTTGGCCAGCACCATAACGATGGCGGCCTACTGCTCAGGCGGGATGTTCACCGCCTGTTCGATCAAGGAGACATCGCTGTCGACCCACGCACCCTGACGATCAGCCTGCGAGATGAGCTGCTTAGGTACCCGGGTTACGCGCCTCTGCGTGGCCGGCAGCTCTGGACGAGCTTGGGACGTGGGCATGTCGCGTGGGTAGAAAAGCATTGGGATCAACACCGCGCAGGTCATCGTTCGGCAGACGAGGCTGCCCCGGGCAGCGAAGTCGTGGCCGCACCCAAAAGCAGCGCCGACATGGCGTGGGCAAGGCCAGATGGCCTATGCATGGTCAACGAGACGACAACTCCACACACCGCGGCACGTAGTGGCCGACTGAATGATCGAGCGGCAGAAGGCCATTATCCCCGACTTGGTGACCGGCCGGATGGCATGCCGGTCACTAGGCTGTGACGGGCTATGACCCACGGCGGTCGCCGATGGGTCTGCGGTCCGGACACACGCTCCGCGCAGTGGTTGGCCGTGTCAGTATCTCGAATGGGCGTTGCTCCGACGGTCGCGGCATGCATAACTACCCGGAGCTGTGCCGGACCACCCCGCCAACCACATTGCGAGATCGACGTGCAGGCGCGTGCGGTACCGCCGATAAGACGTTGCCGCAGGTAAGGATTAGGACGTTGCGAAGACACCCAGCTGCGACACTGCCTTCCTGTGTGATCACCCCGGCACCCCCCGTTGATGGACCGACTACCAAGCCGGTTGTAGGGGGATCGAACGCTGGCGTGCGGGGCGCTTGGGCCACCCATCACCTTCGAGCGGTCTGATGACCGACCCTCAGCGTCCCCGCTCCACAAAGCAGAGTGCGGATTATAGCGAGTGGGTTCCCACGGTCGAGGGATCACACCTGAGGGGGCGACGCACTCGGAATACAGCCCCTGAGATTGCACTGCGGCAGGCAGTTCATGCTCTCGGCCTTCGCTTTCGACTCGGGCGAACTCTGGCGAATCGGTGCAAACCGGATTTGGTATTCCCTGGTCCGCGTGTCGCAGTGTTCGTCGATGGCTGCTTCTGGCACGGCTGCCCGCAGCATGGTCCCTCCCGCTTCAAGGGCCCCAACGCACAGAGATGGGCAGCGAAGATCGCTACGAACAGGGTGCGTGATCAGCGGGTGGTTACGGAGTTGGGTGAGGCCGGCTGGCGAGTGGTCAGAGTGTGGGAGTGCGAGGTGCGACGCGGTGCCGGGGAGGCGGCTCTCCGGGTTGCCCGGGAGGTGCGCGGGCCGTCGTGGGTCCCGCCCACTGCAAAGTGAGCCCCAAGGCAGGACCGACAGCCTGGTTTGTCCACAGCCGCCAGCACCCGGCAGAGAGGTGGCGGGCCAACGGAACAGTCGGACGCATGTTCTAGTTTCTTGCGTGTCTGCTGGTGGGGCATCATTCAGGAGCGTTCGTGGTGAGTTCCATCTCTGGCCGACGGAGATGAATCCCCGGAAGCTCGAGGCTTGCATCCGAGCAACTTGCAGGAGGAGCTCGTCGTGCCGTCCGCAGGTTGGTCGTAGGAAGTCAGGTGCGTCCCATGGGACGGCAGCCAGGAGAGTGTGACATCCTGGTCCCCATCGTCGTTGTCGGAACGGAGAAAGCGTCGTGAGCGTGCGGAACCTATACAGCGTTGCCCCATCTGCTGCCCGGTTGACTGACTCGCTGCGTGACATCGGCTACGACTTCCCGACCGCGGTAGCTGACGTGGTCGACAACAGCGTCGCTGCGGGCGCAAGCCGCGTCGAGATCGACATCGTGTTCGAGGGGGCCGATTCGTGGGTGATGATCGCTGACGACGGCGAGGGTATGAGTGCCAATGGCCTGTTGGAGGCGCTGCGCTACGGCAGCCGACGCGACTACGGTCGGGGCGACCTCGGCCGGTACGGATTGGGCTTGAAGACCGCTTCGCTCTCACAGTGCCGATCCCTCACCGTCATCAGCCGGCGAAGAGCGGCTAACGCCCGCACCGTGTCGCGGATGATCGACCTCGACCTCATCGCCGAGGTAGATGACTGGGTAGTGGCCGAACCTGCCAACGACCAGCAGGTCGCTCGCGCCCGAGAGGTGGTGGCGGACGCTGGTGGGACCGTGGTGCTCTGGCGCGGCCTTGACCGCGTCCTGCCAGAGCGCAAGCCGGAGGGTGGGTGGGCGCGCCGGCGGCTGGAGGCGCTTGCGGGCAGAACAGCGGACCACCTGGGTACGGTCTTCCACCGTTTTCTCGAAGGCGAGGTCGGGCCCGGGCTTGTGATCACGGTCAACGGCGAGAAGGTCCGGCCGTGGAACCCGTTCGCTCCGAATGAGCCGGCGCGGGAGGCGCTTCCCCCACTCCGTTTCGAGGTAACCGTCGGCGAGGCCACCGGCACGGTGACTCTGCAGCGATACGTCCTGCCGTCTCGGGACCAGTTCACCTCGCAGGCGGAGTTCGAGCGGCTGTCGGGGCCGCTGAACTGGAACCGTCAGCAGGGCCTGTACATCTACCGTGCCCAGCGGCTCGTCCAGTGGGGCGGCTGGAACGGCATGCGCGGCATCGACGAGCACACCAAACTCGCGCGAGCGTCGCTGCACTTCGACACCGACCTCGACATCATGTTCAACATCAATGTGGCGAAGATCAGGGTCGCGATGCCACCGCAGCTACGTCAGCTACTCGAGCGCCCGGTGCACGAGCTGTGTATGCGGGCGGACGATGCCTACCGCAAGAACTCACGGGTTACCTCAGCGCCTTCGATCGGCTCTGAGCAGCTGGCGGCAGTGTCCCGAGCTGAGGCGTCGGGAACGACTCCTCCCATGCCGGTCGTCGGACTGGCGCTGCGCGCCGCGGCGATGCATGCCGGTGAGTATGCGGCCCTGCAGCGCATTGGAGAGACGTTGCGGGCCGAAGCCCCCGACGTCGCCGCGGCGCTCGGCTTCAGGGGCTGACCACCTGCTGCCGCTCGGTGCCGCGTCTGGCCGCCTCACTGCATGCCTCGCTGAGCGGGCAACGGACACAGGCGGGATCGGTGGGGCGGCAGATCGAGGTGGCCAGCTCGATCAGGCCAAGGTGTGCTCGCCGCACGTCGGTGTCATCGCCGATCATCCGGGCAACGGCCAGACGCCCAGCGGTCATCCTATTGCTGCGTTCGACATGCTCACCAGTGAAGCGGGCGGCGACGCGGTGAGTACCTTTGGTGATGAGGACTGGTTCCTCCGCGTTGTCCTCGTCGCGCGCTGGAATCGCGAGGACGGCGAGATCGATCACCGAGGCGTCGACCCCGCTAAGGCTGTGGACCTTGCCGTCGTCAAGCAGGTCCGGTTGCGAGGCGAGCGTGCGCGCCAGTTCGAGCAGTCGCTCCGCGCGATGCTCGCGGTTGATCCACCGGCCGATCTCAACGAGCTCGTCGCCGGCGTCGACGGTGTCCTGCGGCTGCGCCCACCGTTCGAGCAGTGGCCAGAGAATTTGGACCTGCTCGGGGACCGCCCGGTCGAGAAGCATCTCCGCGGAGATAACCTGCCACCGCGTACCGGCGCGCAACCACGGGAGGGCCGGCTCGGCGAGGTTGTCGAACCAGGTGGCGAGAGCTCGGGCTATGTCGCGGCTGCGGTAGGGAGCTGGCTTGGCGGCGTCCAGCGCTGACATGACCGCGCGCCCGAGCTGGGCGCCGAGCGCCGGAGGCACGGCGTTGCCAATCTGGCGGAACGCAGCCGAGGGCGGACCGGCGAAGCGGAACCAGTCGGGGAAGGTCTGCAGGCGCGCTGCCTCCCGCACGGTCAGTGTCCGGTCCTGGCGGGGATGGATGTACCAGTAACCGTCCTTGGCGATGTGCGCGGTGATGGTGCGGGAGTAGGTGTCCTCACTCAAGCGTTTGTACTTATCGTCGAAAATGTCGTCACGGTAGCGCTTGACGTCCTCGGGTAGGTCTGAGTACCTGGTTCCCGCATCCATCATGTCGAAGGCGCGCTGGTCGTCTTCGCGTACGGGCCGCGTGATGTGGTCATAAACCTTGCCAGTGTCCGCCGGTGCCACACCCTGACGCATCTGCTTCTGGAATGCAGATGCAGGGCCGGCGTAGTCTGCCCAACCGTCCGCGCCGCCCTCCGGCCTCCAACCGCCCTCGACCTCAGGTAGGTCACCGATCGCATTCCACACCGACACTCGGTCCGGTACCTCCTGCGGCCAGTCGAAGGCGATCCCATCTCGCAGGGCGACCAGGATCAACCGCTGGCGGAATTGAGGCACCCCGTAGCGGAGGGTGTCGACGACCCGTTCTTCGACTGCGTAACCAATCGACTCCAGCTCGTGCACCATCGTGCGGAGAATGAACATCTCCCGGTCGAGTGCCATGTCGGGGACGTTTTCCATGATCACGGCGGCCGGCCCGGCCAGCTGGATGACCTCCAGGAATGAACGCCAGAGGTCTCGGCGTTCGTCGTGCGCCGGACGAAGACCGTGGCGAACCTGGTGACGGATTAGTGAGCGGCCCGCCCGGGAAAAGGGTTGGCACGGTGGGCCACCGGCCAGCAGCTCGATCCCCGCCTCCTTGACCAGCGCGGCGATCCGCCGAACGTTGGCGGACTCTCCGAGGTCGCAGTCGAGGGTGAGGCCCGGGTAGTGGTGTCGGTGAGTCTCGACGGACTCGGGGTCTCGGTCGGCCGACAGGACCACACGAAACCCGGCCTCGGTGAGACCAAGACTCAGGCCGCCAGCGCCGCTGAACAGGTCCGCTGCCAGCCGCTCACCTCGCTCACGACACGCGGCGGCGAAGCGGAGGAACTCGTTGTCGTCCGCGCACGCCTCGGGGTGCGGCGCAAGACGGACGAACGGGCCGCGCACGAGCTTGACGCCGTAGCCTGCCCGCCGCCGTTCGACGGTGTCGTCCGTCACCCCTGTCACCTCCCCCAATGCTCAGAATCTCCTGGGCAGGTTACCTCTGCGGCCGACGCGGTGCGTCGGCTGCCCGGGTGTTGTCGCGACGGCCTGTGCCACAGGTTCCGACGAGACTCATCGGGCTGCGGACGGGTCACGTCGATTCGGGGGACCCGGAACAGGACCGATGCGGTGATCACGGCTCAGCCCGCAGGGTCTTGCCGGTCCTGTTCTTTCATGGAAGGTTGACGCTGTCAGTGACCGAGTCGGTGCGTACCGTCTCCTGACTAGCGATCCTCCGGAGAACTGGGTGCCCCTCACAAGTCCGACCATGATGTGCGGCTCGTCTACCGTGCCAGCGGCCTGTGGCACAGGGCCGCGCATGGGTCAGCGCGTTGGGCTGGCCGGGACGTTTATGAACTCATGGATGAGGGCCATCGTCAGCTTGTGCCAGGCCGGGCCGCATGAGTGGGGCCCCGAGCAGGTATCCGGAGACGTCGGCGAGGACTCGGACGGTCACGCGCCGGCGCATGCCGGAGCCATGGGGGCCCCGGGCCGGCACGGGCAACTTGGTGGGGCGCGTCAGGCTGTGCCCGGCCAGCGGGATGCCGGCGAGGGTGGTCATCGGCGGCACTCCCGTTCTGGGCGGCGTGTATCTGACCGCCGGGCGTCTCTCCGGGGGCGTTGTCCTGTCTGGACTGGCGACAAACTGCCACGTGACCGCCCAGATGCCGCCGACTAACCTGAACGTGGCTCAAGGTGGTTTGTGCGGGCCGCTGGACGTTCGGGTGCCGCTCTGAGGGAAATCCGTTGAGGGGTTAAGGGATGGACGAGACGGTAATCCGTCAGACGATGATTGACAGAATGCGGCGCCACGGGGAGTCGATCGAGCAGGCAGCTGATTCTATCGCCCGCGGGTTCAACATCGCCCTGTCGGACCTTGATCAGGTGGTCGAAAATATCCGACGTGAGGGCGCACGCAACAAGCTGCTGGACTCTCCTCCAGGGGTGATGGCCGAGACGGTGGATGAGGCCCGGCTCTCGGGTTGGTACTCCGGCCCCGAGGCCGGTGACGAGCTCTGGCCGCGGTTACGCGCGCGGCTCGAGTCCAGCCCGATGAGTGATGTGCTCGACGAGATTGACGCGGCATCGACGAAGGTTGTGGCAAACCTGGCCGACCCTGCAGTCCACGGGCTACACAAGCGCGGACTCGTGGTCGGCTATGTCCAGTCGGGAAAGACGGCAAACTACACGGCGGTGATGGCGAAGGCCGCCGACGCCGGTTATGGATTGTTTATCGTCCTGTCGGGAATGTTCGACAATCTTCGTCACCAGACCCAGGTGAGACTGTCGCGTGACATCGTGGACCACGACTGGGTGCCGTTGACGACGAGGGATGCCGACTTCGGCAAAGTGACGAAGGGCTCGGCTTTCCTGGCACGTGGCGTGAAGTCGATTGCTGTGGTGAAGAAGAACCAGTCCCGGCTGAGGTCCCTACGGGACTGGCTGCGGGACATTCCGGAGGACATCCGACGTCGGGTGCCGGTGTTGCTGCTCGACGACGAGGCCGATCAGGCCACGCCGAATTCGGCCTCCGCGAAGGATCGGCAGACCCGGATCAATGCGTTGGTGCGGGAGATTTGGGCCGCGATTCCCACGGGGACATATCTCGGCTACACAGCAACCCCGTTCGCGAACATCTTCATGGATCCGGACGACGAGCAGGAGCTCTATCCAGCGGATTTCATCATCGACCTGCCCAGGCCAGAAGCGTACTTCGGTGCGGAGCGGCTTTTCGGCCGCGAGCCACTCGACGATGCCGACGTACCGGATCCGGGGCTAGACATGGTACGCGACATCCCCGAGGAGGACGCCGAAGAGCTCAAGCCGCCGAGCAAGAAGGACGAACGCGAGGATTTCGATCCCGAGCTACCGACCTCGCTGGTCGATGCGGTGCACTGGTTCTTGGTCGCCACGGCGATCCGCCGGGCCCGTGGGCAGAGGACCGCCCACAGCTCAATGTTGATCCACAACACCCACTACACGACGCCACACTTCGCCATGAAACGGCGCCTCGACGACAAGCTGGCCACCATACATACGGCCTGGCAGCATGGCCGCCGCGCGGATCTCCGTAACTCCTACCTGCGGGAAGGAACACGTGCGGAGGAGGTGGCGACCAAACCGCTCCCAGACTGGACGCAGGTCGAGGCGGAGCTCGGTGATGTGCTCAAGGCCGTCCGGGTAGTCGTCGACAACGGATTCTCGGATGACCGGCTTGACTACGACCGGATCGGCTCTGACGGCCAAGCCCTGGCGGAGACGGTGGTGGCTGTCGGCGGCGGAACGCTCTCCCGGGGCCTGACGCTGGAGGGTCTGGTGGTTTCGTACTTCACCAGGACGTCGAACACCTACGACACGCTTCTGCAGATGGGACGCTGGTTCGGTTATCGGCCCGGGTACGAGGATCTGCCGCGGATCTGGATGCAGGCCGGCCTCGCAGAGGACTACAGGTTCCTGGCGCTGGTCGAGCATGAGATCCGTCAGGACATGCGGCACATGGAGCGGATGAAGGTGACACCGCGCCAGCTTGGTGTGCGCGTGCGGGCGCATCCCGGGCGGCTGGCGATTGTCGCCCGTAACAAGATGCAGCACGCCGACATTGTCCGGGTGTCGTATGCGGGTGAGCGGCTGCAGACGTTCATCTTTGACGAAACCGATGTGGAGACGATTGCCGCCAACCATGCCGCATTCACCGATTTCATCGTCGGGTGCCGTGGGACCACGACAGAGGAGGCTTCTCCGTCTACGGCGCGGTGGTCCTTCCGGGATGTCTCTCCCAAGCTGGTCACGTCACTGCTCCAGGCGTACCAGTTCCATCCGGAGCAGGTGGGTCTGCGCCGGGATCACATGATCGGTTGGATCGACCGGGCCGCACCCGACAATCTGTGGAACGTTGTGGTAATCGGCAGCAAGAAGGTACATCGCACCGAAGACGACCAGCCAGTCGATCTCGGGGACGTCGACCTCGGTCTCTCCCAGCGCGTGCCCACGGTGAACCGTGCCCCTCTTCGCACCTCAGCGGTGGGCCAGGCGAACATCAAGGCGCTCCTGTCCCACAGCGACTGGTTCGCAGATCTGGCACCGGATGTGGTCAGGGAACTCGGGGAGGCGACGAGTGATCCGCGCCAGGTGCGCCGCCAGTTGTGCAATGGTCGTGGACTGGTGATCCTCTACCCTGTCAGCCGGCACTCGATCCCACTTGGGGCGGCACGGAAGACCGACAGTCGCCGGCCGATGGAAGCGCCGGACCATCTGATGGGCTTGGGCCTCATCTTCCCCGAGGTCGAGCGGGAGGGATATTCCGACGAGGGAACCTACTACTCGGTGCACCCCGACTGGGAGGTCTCGGCGACCGATGATGACGAAGACCTACCCGTGGACCGGGAGGGCAGCCACACGATCGATGGCGAGAAAGTAGTAGTCCGATCATGACCGACGTCGCGGAGCACTTCGTCCTTCTAGAGGCGGAGAGCCGTCAAGTTGCCGGCAGCGCACTGCTCACGCGTCCGGTCGGTCTACTCGTGGAGGGACACGAGGTACTGATCGCGGTCGACGCCGCCCATCAGAGACACCTGCTCATCCCGTTGGCCGACGCGCGGGTCGAGAGCGATGACGCCAGTCAGGGCGTGACCCTGCGGCCGAGGGCTCTGCGAATGAGCACCGGCGACATCGCCTATCTAGACATCCACTGCCAGATCGCCTCACTCGGGCTCGTGTTTGAGCGTCTTGCGGAGGACGTCATCAGTCGGCTGCTGGTCGACGCGAGTGCTCCGGTCGCCACGTGCCGTCGTGTATTGGACGAGTGGCGTGCCCTGCTGCGCGCAGCCACCCAGGGCGTGTCTCGGGACGTAGTGGTCGGACTGGTCGGTGAGCTGGAGGTCCTACGGTTACTTGCCCGTCATGACGCCGCGGGCGCGCTGGACGCATGGAGAGGCCCCGACAGGGGTGCCCACGATCTGGTGCGGGGCGGCCATGCGATCGAGGTGAAGACGGTGACCTCGGTGGACGGGTCCTCGGTATCGATCTCGAACCTCGACCAGTTGGACTCATCACTGGTCGAGGTGCTGCACCTCGTGGTCGTTCATGCCCGGGAGGACCCTACCGGCCCAAGCCTGGACGAACGGATCGATGCGCTGATCAGCCTGGGCGTCCCGCGCAGTGCACTCCTAGCGCGAATAAGTCAGGTCGGGTACGTGTACGAGAGCGGTGTGGTCAGCAACGACAGATTCGTCGTGCGATCGGTCCGCGCATGGGAGGTCGGAGAGTCCTTCCCCGGTCTGCGCCGGAGTGACTTCAGTGAGGACCGGCTGAGGGGGGTCAGCCGGATCAGATATGAGTTGCTCGTGGATTCCGCGCCACCCCGGCTGTCGGATGTGCAGTTCGAGCAGCTCATCGCCAGGTGGGTGACCGCCGGATGACCGATGCCGAGCTCAGACGGGCCCTGGAACCAGTGCGCGAGCACTTTTTCGGTCGTGAGATCACCGTGAACACAGTTCTTGCCGCATACCTCCGAGCCCACGGTCTGCCCGCATCCGGTCGACCGTGGGAGCTGGCCAAGGCGACCATGCAGTCCGGCGGAGACTTCGACCAGGCAGTCACTGCCGCCGAGGGCGTCGCGGCCGCCGCGACTCGCGAAGCGCAAGAAGCCGAGGACGTGTGGACCGATTCCTCCGTCAGACTCCGGCCTCACCCACCCAGGCAGACCCTCGACTGGTTTCCCAAGAGATTCGGACCGGGTGATATCGACGGGGTCGGGGCCCGGCGTCTGCTGGGGACGCCGAACCTCGATCCGACGTGGGTGCTGGTGCGGGAGACTGCCCAGAACAGTTGGGACGCCCGCGGGGCGTCCACGGAGATTGATTTCACCCTCAACTTGCGCCGGCTGGACGCGGTAGGGCTGGACTTTCTGCGTGAGCGGATCTTCACTGGCGACGCACCGCGCACTGGCCTTCCCGAACTGCTCACCCGCGACGAGTTGTGGGTCCTAGAGATCTCCGACCGGGGAACCGTCGGCCTGACCGGCCCCATACGCAACGACCGAATGGTGGATCAAGGCGAGGACACTAACTTCATCGATCTGGTGTTCAACATCGGCGCGCCTCGTGATGTACATCTCGGAGCCGGAACCTACGGCTTCGGCAAGACGATCGCGTACGTCACGAGCAGTGTCGGCGCGGTTCTTATCTGGTCACGCTGTGAGGGGCGCAACGGCCTGGAACACCGACTGATCGGAAGCGCTATGAGCGATGGCTTCGACCACGACGGGCACCGCTACACCGGACGGCACTGGTGGGGTGTCGGCATCCCCGCTGCCGATCGCGTGGAGCCTGCGGTGGGAGAGGGCGCACGCGATCTCGCTCAGGCGGTCTTTGCTGGACGCTATCCGGATCGCAGCACGGGCACGAGCATCATCATCCTCGATCCACAGCTGGGTGGGGCCGACCGAGAGGAGGACGTACAGCGGCTGGCCGACGCCGTCACCTGGAACCTGTGGCCGAAGCTCGTGGCCCATGACGGCAACCGTACGCGGATGCGAATCTCCGTCGAGCTCGACGGTCAGCCGGTGCGGCTACCCTCGATCGAGGACCACCCAGAACTCAGCGGACACGCCCGGTGCCTGCTCGCCGTCCGGGCCGCTCAATCCACCCACGGACGAGCCACACCTGCGTCGCCCTATCCGGTCACGGTGCACGAGATCTGGTGCAAACTACCCTCGACCCTTCTCGGTCACCTTGCCCTCACGCGGTACCCCAGCCCTCGCGGGACGAGATCGCCGTCCCACTCCATAACGCTGATGCGTCACCAGGCGGAGTTGGTGGTCAAACAGCTGGAGCGACGGGAGCTCGACGTCGAGGGATTCCAGTGGGCCGGCGTGTTCAAGCCCGTGGCCGACGTCGACGACTCCTTCGCCATGGCGGAACCACCAGCACACGACGACTGGATACCGAAGGCGGTGAAGGAAAAGGCGCGGCGGCGGCAGGTGAACGTGGCGCTGCAACGCATCAGGGAGGCTGCTGACGAGTGGCTCGTGCCGCGCACCCGTGACCGATCGGCCGCGGAAGAGGTCTCGTCGGTGGCCCACATCGGCGACATGCTGGCCGGCCTGGTCGCCGGCGCTGACGGAACCATCTCCGTGCATCAGGATCCGTCCTCTGACGAGGACCAGGGCGGTGCCGGAACCGGGTCTCGCGGTACCGCCCAGGGCGGTCGTGCCACTCGCGGCGGCAACCGGCGCCCGGTACGACCTCGAGTGGAGCTAGTCGATACAGCTCAAGCGCCGGCTCCCGAACCCGGATGGCTCCGAACGACCCTTGATGTGAAGCTCGCGGATGTGGCGGTCGGCGGTGCCATGGTCGAGGTCAACGTGCAGGTAGGCGTTGACGGTGGCAGCCTCGCCGACGACTCCGCCGTCCGGATCCTCGGCTGGCACGACCGACCCGACGGGCCCTTCGACCCGCAGCCGCAGCGCATCCGCCAGCACGAGAGATTCCAGTACACCTTCGACTCGCGGTCTGATCTGGCGATCGATGTACAGACGCGACTGGTGGAATACTGATGGCGAGAATACGGCTCTACCCACACCGGCAGGTGGCGTCAGGGGCCGTGACATGGCACAGCTGGTGGATCGAACGTGACGGTGACCGCGCGCTGCTGCCGTCCGTGCTGACCGGCTGGGACTACGCCAGCGACGTGACAGTCGGCATCTCGGCCAGTGTGGATGCCTCGGCGGCACTTGCCAGCAGCGGCCTGGAGAGCATCGAGGATATTGAGATCCTTATCCTCGGTGACTGCCCCGACACCCAGCAACGGATCGTTGCGACCGCCGACCTTGCCACGTGTTCCGATGGCTGCCCCGTCGACATCCGGCTCCATCTGCCGCCAGGGCAGCTCGCCGGACACGTGCAGCTCTCGGCGCACCTGGTCTTGGTTCGCGACGCCGAGGGACGTACCGACCGGGTGGCCTACCAACGGGGATCCCGCCTGCACTCTTCGGACCGGTTCGTAGTGCAATTGGAGGGTGCTACTCGTCGGTTCCCCACGGAGTCCGTCGCCTTTTCGGAGGTACGGCTCGCTAGGGCGCCTTGGACGGTGCTGACCATCAACGAGGACCTTTCGGGAGCCTTCATGGGCTCCGTACGGCTCCTGATCAACACCGAACATCCCGTGGGGCAACTGATCCTCGCCACGCCCCCCGATCCCAGGATCGAGCGGTTGATCAAGGCCGATGTCATCCGTCTACTCGTCGCTCGCGCCGCGCAACATGCCCTGGAAGGACCGGCTGGCCATGAATACGAGGAGGGTTCGGTGGGCCAAGTCCTGCACACGATGTGCCGCCTGTACCTGGGCCGGAGCCTCAGAAGCGCGGCGCGGCTGTACGTTGACGATCCTGCTGAATTCGACGTTCTGCTGCACGACCGTCTGGAGCCGCTCACCGGAATCGTGGCATGAACCGATACGTATATCCTCGGCTGCCCCTTGCGATTGCCCGCGCACGAGTCGCCGAGATTGCCGAGGCTTGGACCACCGGCGGGTTGGAGGCGGTCGCCGTGTTGTCCGATGTCCTTCACCCGCACGCGGCGCCGGTGGCCACAGGCGGGAGGGTTCGCGACCCCGACCAGATCGCCGACGTTCGCCGGGCGGTCTGTGAACGCCTCAAGCCGTGGCTGGCGGACGGTGAGGTTCCACGGAGGGATTCTGCTGCCTACGACCTGCAACTGGGGCGGGTGCTCCACCAGGAACTGGACATACTTCCGGCTGACGCCGCACACGCTGGTACCTGGAGCTTCCTCAGCCTCGTCGTCCTGCCAGACGTGGCTGTCGTGCGCTTCCCGACCCTCCATGTCGATCGCCTCATCGGTACACCCCGTAATGCCCTAAGGCGGACGTGGATGCGCGAGGACGTTCTCGGTGACCTAATGCACTCCAGTGACCGGCCCCTCGGCGAGGACGAACTCGTCGGGTTATTCGAGCGCACGTCGCTGGCACGCAATCGTCGACTGATCAGGAGGCTCGCTGTCGCGGTTCAGGCCTACGACGGTACGACCGCTCGCTCGCAGTGGGCCCGCGATCTCTACGTCGGCGTCACGTACGCGACCGGTCCGCGGATACTCGATGCCCTTTCCGACTCCGAACTGGACGGGCTCATTGTGGACGCCGCCGAGCGTGCCGGACAAGCCTGAACGGGAACTCCAGACTTTGCGGCGACGAAAGGCGGTCGCGCGAGGCGTGGCCTGAGCAGGGCCGACCCCCGATCTGCTGCTGTCTCGCAGGCAAGCATGGCGTCAAGACTGCTCCGTTGGCCGCGCCGGTGCTGGCCGCCGCCGCAGCCGGGTCAGGGCAAGGCCTCCCGCCGGCGTATTGCCAAAGGCTGGTGGCCGCCGACGCGAAGTCGACGGCCATCAACGGTCAATCGGAGAAGTGGCCTATTGAACGGCTACCCGCTTCCGCGAGGAGTTCGACGCCAGCGAGGAGGACGAGCGGGTCGTCGCGGAGTACATCGAGGAGAACCTCGATACCGAGTTGCGGCAGTCCGACGAGTTCCACAGCATCGTGGATTCCCTGGTCGACGAGATCGAGAAGCGGTTCTCGACACTGGATGTCGGCGTCCTGCGGCGGATCCGGCAGGGTTAGCCGGTCAGCTGGTCGTGGAGTACCGACGACAGAACGACGTTCATCAAGTACGTCACCAGGTTCTCCAGCAACTACGCGCCACTGTTCGGCCGCCTGCTCACACCGCTGGTCAACGGGATCCGGGTCAGCGGTCCCTTCGCGCCGGAGTGGGGCTCGCGGTCGACGAAGCTCGTCCTGGTGGACGGCGAGGGTCTCGGCCACACCCCGAAGTCGGTTGCCACGCTGTCGACCCGCGTCGCCGTTCAGCTCAAGACGGTCGATGCCGTGCTGCTCGTCGACAACGCGGCGCAGCCGATGCAGGCGGCTCCGGTGGCGGCGCTGAAGGGCATCGCGGTCTCGGGCAACGCGATGAAGCTTCATCTCCTGTTCACCCACTTCGACCACGTCAAGGGAGACAACCTGCCGACCTTCTCCGCACGCGAGGAGCACGTCCTGGCTCCGGTGGAGAATGTGCTGCAGTGAACCCGGCTACACCGCGGGCTTGGGCGACGACCTGAGCCAACCCGAGGGTGCCGTCGAGCACCGCATCGACATGGTCCTGTTCCGGGGGGCGCTCGTACCCGTGTCGAGCCTCATCTTCGGCACCGAGCGGCAGACCCCCGACGGCCGGTCGGCCTAGGACCACCTCGGCTACCTGGCCGTGCTGGCGTTGCGGTAGCGCGAACGCTGCTCCGGGCTGGCGCCGAGGCGCCAGCCCAAGGTTGCCACAGCTCACGAGGCAGGGCCGAACTGACCTGGCTCAGTCGAGCTCGGACAGGAAGGCGCTGACCGCAGCGGCGAACTGCGCTTGAGCATCCTGATGCACAACGTGACCTGCTGGCAGCTCGACGAGCCGGGCCTGACCGGGGCGACGGGCGATCATCTCGCGAGCGTGATCGGCCGCCAGCTCGTCGCTGCGCGTACCGCGGATCAGAAGGGTGGGGCAGGACACCGCTACCCAGTCCGTCCAATGCTCGCCGTTGAGCGCTTTCTGGGACGCCACCGTGTCATCGATGTCGAACGAGAAGCCCCAGCCGTCTTCCGACTGCCGGAAGGAGCACTCCAGATAGGGCGCCGCCACACCCAGGGCCGAGGCCAGTGCGTCGCGGGTTGGCGCGCGGCGAGCGAGGCTTGTGGTGAACGACCAGTCGCAGTCCACCACCGCGCCGATGTCCTCGACGATCAGCGCGGTGACCCGGTCCGCGTGGCGGCTGGCGTACTGGTAGGCGTTCACCCCGCCCAGTGAGTGACCCAGCACCGCGGCGGGGCCAATCTTCAGATGCTGGTGGAGCGCGGCGACGTCGGCAACGTAGTCGTCCCGCTCATAGCTGTCGGCACGGTCGGACTCTCCATGCCCACGCTGGTCGAGCGCGATCACCCGCCATTGCGGTGCCAACGCCTTCGCCAGCGGCGCGAAAGCCGACGCTTCGTTGTAGTGCCCGTGCAAAGCCAGGAGCGGGTTACCCGGACCGCCAAAGTCCAGATACGAAAGCCTCCGACCACCAACCGTGATGAACTCCCGCATGACCTGGAATCCTAGATCAACGACCGCCGGACGCCGTTTCGCAAAGACGTTCTGCCGCTGATCGCGGTAGGCGCCGGAGGCAGTCAGGCTGCGTCCGCGTTCGGCGTGAACCTGACGTCCAGTCGCCTGCCCAAAACTCTGGCTAGCCGCTCCAGGACCGGCAGGGTCGGCACGGTCCCGCCTGCCTCGAAGCGGGCAACTGCGGACTGAGTCATACCGGCGGCTTGGGCCAACTGGCTCTGACTCCAGCCGTGCCCTTCCCGCAGGTGGCGCACCTCCTGCCCAAGCTCGAAGGCGATCCGGCTGGCCTCGTACGTCTCGGCCGCTCCCGGCTCCGCCATCCGGCGCTCACGCAGGTCGTTCCAGTCCAGACGATCACTCATCGCTCCACCCTCATAGCATCAATGCTATGAGCTGAGGAGTGCGAGAGTGCGCCTGGCGTTAGGTTGAGGGCATGGAGCAGCGGATCAGTCTGATCACTCTGGGCGTCGCGGACGTAGCCCGTGCCAAAGCGTTCTACGAGCAGCTCGGCTGGCAGGGCCAGGAGGTCGAGGAGACGGTCTTCTTCCAGGCCGGCGGCCTGGCCCTCGTCCTCTGGAGCCGCGACAAGCTCGCCGACGACGCGGGCATCGAAGGCCCGGGCACCGGCGCGATGACCCTCGCCCAGAACGTCCGCTCCCGGGCCGAGGTCGACGAGGTGATCGCCACGGCAGCAGCCGCCGGTGCCACGGTGACCAAGCCGGCCCGGGAAACCTTCTACGGCGGCTACGCCGGCTACTTCGCCGACCCGGACGGCCATCTCTGGGAGATCGCCTGGAACCCCGGCTTCACCCTCGCGGAGGACGGCACCCTCACCGTCCCCGACTTCAGCGCCATGGACTGAGGCTTCAGTCACGAACTGAGCCGCGCAGGAAAGAAGACGCAGTTCAGGGCGCCGGGGACGGGCAGAGCAGCGGGTCCAGCAGCGGCAGCTGAAGAGGATCCAGGCAGATCGCCAGCAGCCCCGGATCCGGTGACGGCGTCACGCTCGGAGTCGCGGCCGGCGTCGGCGTGAGCGACGCGACGGGCGGTGTCGGCAGGGCTGACGCGGGCGGGTCCGTGGTGGGGACCGGGCCAGGTGTCGGTACCGAACTGGCCGACGGGGCGGGGGCGACGGACGGCGCAGCGGCCGGCGGCAGGGCCACCACGACAGCAGGTTCCACCACTGTGGAGGCCGCCGATGGCCAGACAGCCGGGGCGTACGGCGCGCTCCACACGGCACTGTCGGCCGAGCCGACCCGCGACCTGGGTGCCACCGGCCCGACGGGACCGATCGGAACGAGGAGCGCCCCGGCCCTCGGCACGTCCATAGCGACGATCTCCGTCGAGGGCACCGGCCCGCGAGGACCCCACGCGCCAGGACCCAGCGCACCCGGGCCGAGCGTCACGAACACCACGGCCGCGACGGCGGCGGCGCCGAGCGCCCGCCGGTCAGGGCGTACCGCCGTCAGCGGTGCGTCGTCGGGGTCGACCAACACAACGGGCGCAGGCCGGGCGGCCCGGTGCGCGGCCAGCAACGCGTCGACCTGCGCGATGACGGCAGCGCGATCGTCGGCAGCCGCGAGTGTGAGATAGAAGCGGAAGTTCACCACGGCACTGGCCGGGACCAGCAGCCCCTGCAGTCGACCGCGGTCGGGCAGCAGGGTGACCGGGACGTCGGGGTGGTGAGCGGGGCCGACCAGATCGGCATACCGCCACTCGCGCCGGTGCTCTCCGCCACCGAAGAGCACCCGGTGGCTGGTCACGACGGCCATGCCGGTGGCGACGAGACGCAGGCCCGCCGGCAGCGCCTGGGAAGAAGTCTCAGCGAAGGAACAGAAGCCGCCCGGCCTGGGCAGCCCGGGGATGTGCCGCGCCTCGGCCTCGACGAGCTGAGCGCGAGGGAGGACCCGGAAGACGAGTTCGTCGTCGTCGAGCTTCACCGGTAGGCCGGCGCGGGGCTGCGTACACCCGAGGAAGCTGGCGGCTTCGATGCGGAGCCGGGCCAGGTGGTCGTCGCGGTGCCGCCAGGCGTCGGTGGCGTCGCGGTACGCGTGCTGTCGGCGCTCGTTCTCGCGCTCGGCCCAGGCGATCCGCCAGGGGGCGCAGGCCACAGAGGTCACGGTCACACGCGGTACAACCGCTCACGTACGTGACAGGCAACGCGACCGGGATCGATGTGTCCGCTTGTGCCCGGAAGGAGAGAGTTGCAGGTGATCAGCCGGCTCGCCGTCGGTACGGCTGCGGACCCTGGGTCGGGAACCGCGACCGGGTACGCGGTGGATACGCCTCGCAGTGCTCCGCCCAGTGCTCGGCGGCGGTGGCGAGGGCGTCCGCGGAGACGGTGAGGATCAGCGGGTAGATCGCTGTGGACGGGCGGCGCATCCACGGTGGCAGCGACTCGGCGGAGAACTCCACGATCAGCTCCAGCCGGCGGCGGCGCAACACCCGGCTGCGCAGGGCCAGGTTGGGTTCGGTGAAGCGGACCATCGCCGGTGGCGCGCTCAGCCCGAGGGCCGCGGTGGCCTGCCCGTGCAGCCAGCCGCCGAGCGCGCGGGCCTCCTCGACCATGAGGCTCGGGTAGTGGTGTGACCAGGTCTGGCCGTCGGCGGTGCGGGCGTCCACCTCGATGAGCAGCCAGTCGTGCCAGCCGGGTGTGGCCCGGTCGGGGTCGTCGGGCGGGTCGATGCCGGGCTGGTAGCCGACGGGGCGTATCCGCACCCGAGCGCCATCGTCAGACCGGATCTCCACTCGATCATTCTCGCCGACCGAAGCGGACTTTAACCCCTGAATCGGTCACTTGGTGACGGTCCGCCGCACGCCTCGGTGTTCGGCGCAGGCGTTGGACCGGCCGCCGGTCAGGCTCACCGAGCCGTCGCGGCACTGCACGAGGTAACCGCGTCCCGCCCAGAACTGCGGTACGCAGTCGAACCAGTCGCACACCTCGGCGGCCGGCTTGCGGATACGCGTGCCGCCGCAGAAGTCGTACCCCAGGGGGTTCTCCGGCGCTCCGCAGCGCGGGCCCGGGGTCGCGCTGGGCGACGGGCGTGGTGACGTTGTCGACTTCGGCGGCGGGGGCTTCAGCGCGAGCGCCGGGCCGGCCGGGCGGATCAGCGCGGGCTTCGCGCTGGCGGTGGGCGCCGGGGTGGCGGCGACGGCGACCTCCGCGCCGCCGGTCGGGTCGGACGGGTCGGACTCGATCAGCGCCGCCGGCACCAGCAGCGCGATGGCTGCCGCCACCGCGAGGGTCCTGCGGCCCCCGGGCACGAACGACGACAGCCGGGCCTGCCCGGGGGTGGCCGCGGCCGGCCGGAACGGCTTGAGCTGGGCGTGCTCGGCGATCTGCTCGTCGAGTTGGGCGACCACCGCGGGGCGCTGTTCGATCGCGTCGGCGAAGGCCAGCGTGAGCTTGAACCGGAAGTCCGGCGCGGCGTCGGTGGGCAGCAACAACCCTGAGGTACGCCGCCGGTCCAGCACCTGGATCAGGGTGACCGGCGCCGCCGGGTCGTGGGCCAGGCCGGTTATTCGGCCGTACGCCCAGTCGCGCCGGCCCCGCCCGCCGAGCAGCACGAGTCGACGGCTGGTGATCACGGCCATGCCGGCGTCGGTGACGCGTACGCCGTCCGGCCGGCGCGGACGCAGCGGCCCGGTTCGCGAGGCGACCGTGAGATCCGGCGCGGGCAGCACGGTGGTGTGCCGTACCTCGACCAGTTGCGCGGCGGGCAGTGCCCAGAGCACCACCTCGTCGGCGGCCAACTCCAACGCCAGGCCGGCGCCGGCGGCCGCCGAGCCCTGGAAGTCGGCGGCCAGGGCGCGCAGCCGCCGTAACTCGTCGTCGCGTCGCCGCCACGCCGCCTCAGCGCCGCGGTACGTGCTGACCCGCCGCACGTTCTGCCGGTGCGCCCACCGGTACCGCCATGTGGAACCCGTCGAATCAGTCTTCGCCACGCCGACTCCTTCGCCGCGCTGGCCACCAATCTGGGGGTGTCACGAGGTTTAACAGGTCCGGCGCGGCGGTCGGACACGCCGAAACGGGCGAAGTACCCGATCGGCGGAGCAACCTACACGATAGGGCGATAGTGTTGCGTCGGTTCATGTTCTCCGAGGGGGGTGGCGTTCGTGCCGGCAGTCACGCTGCCCGGGGTCGTGATCGGGGTCGACATCGGCACCACCAGCACCAAGGCCGTCGCGTACGACACCGACGGGCGGCAGCTCGGCAGCCACCTGATCGGCTACCCGCTGAACAACCCGCAACCCGGCTACGCCGAGCAGGACCCGCAACTCATCCTCGAAGCGGTGCTCAAGTCGATCAGCATGGTCGTGGCCGAGCTGGTCCAGCCGGTGGCCGGGCTGTCGTTCGGCTCGGCCATGCACAGCCTGATCGGGTTGGACCGGGACGGCAATCCACTCACCCCGTCGGTGACCTGGGCCGACTCGCGGTCCACCCAGCAGGCCGAGCGGTTGCGGGCGGTGCCGTCGGGGCTGGCCCTGCACCGGCGTACCGGCACGCCGATGCACCCGATGTCACCGCTGCCCAAGCTGCTCTGGTTCGCCGAGCAGGAGCCGAAGCTCTTCGAGCGGGTGGTGCACTGGGTGGGCATCAAGGACTGGGTGCTGCTGCGGCTCTGCGGCGCGCTGGTCACCGACCACTCGATCGCCTCGGCCACCGGCCTGCTCGACATCCACACGCTGGAGTGGGACGGCGAGGCGCTGAGCATCGCCGGCATCACCGACGAACAGCTCCCGCAACTCGTCGCCACCACCGCCGTGCTGCCCAACCTCACCCCGCAGACCGCGGCCGAGACCGGCCTGCCGGAGCGCACCCCGGTGGTGGTCGGCGCGGGCGACGGACCACTGGCGAACCTGGGCCTGGGCGCGGTGCACCCCGGCATGGTGGCCTGCTCGATCGGCACCAGCGGCGCGATGCGGGTGATGGTCGAGCGGCCCGGCGTGGACCCGCTCGGCGGGGTGTTCTGCTACGCGCTGACCGAGCAGCGCTGGGCGGTCGGTGGCGCGATCAACAACGGCGGCATCGTGCTCAAGTGGGCCGGTGCGGCGCTCGCCCCGGATCTGGGCGAGCACTCCGAGGAGGATCTGGTCGCCCTGGCTGCCCGCGCGCCGGTCGGCTCCGGTGGGCTCATCATGCTGCCGTACCTGCACAGCGAACGGGCACCACACTGGAGCGCCCTGCCGCGCGGCGCGTACGTGGGGTTGACCCACGCACACCGCCGCGAGCACCTGGTGCGGGCCGCGCTGGAGGGTGTCTGTCAGCAGCTAGCGCTGGTGCTCAGCTCAGTACGCGCGGCCGGGAACGAGGTCCGCGAGGTGCGGGCCGGTGGCGGTTTCGCCCGCAGCGGGCTGTGGCGGCAGATGCTCGCCGACGTGCTCGGCCTGCCGGTGAGCTTCCCGGCCGCGCACGAGGGGTCGAGCTTCGGGGCGGCGCTGCTCGGCATGGAGGCGCTCGGGCTGATCCCCAGCATCGACGTCGCCGCCGACCTGGTGCGGATCGAGGAGACGATCCGCCCCGACCCGGCTGCCGCCGCCACCTACGCGGCGCTGCTGCCGCTCTTCGCCGAGCTGTACGAGGCCCTCACGCCCGCCTTCGCCTCGATCCGCCGGATGGCACCCGGCCTGCCCACCGGCCCCTTACCACCGACGTGAGCGGTGCCGGCTCGCCGTTGGGTCAGGGCGCCTCCACGCTGGCGATCAGGTAGCGCCGCACATCGGCGTCGAGAATGGCCGCCTCCTGCGCGTCGTCCGGCCCGGAGCCACGGAACGCGGCCAACTGCTCCGCGGACTCCCAGCGTTCGTAGACGTGGATCCGGTCGGGCTCCAACGGATCGGCCGCCAGCAGGAAGTCGAGGCAGCCGGCGGTGGCGCGCGCCCGCGCCATGACGTCTTCGCAGCCGGCCAGGTACGCCTCGCGGGTGCCCGGTTCGACCTGCAGGCTGCCGGCGATGATCAGCATTGGTCCCCCCGGGGTGCGTGGCTGAGAAGCGTGATACCTGTGAGTCATATTTATACCTGTGGGGCATGGCGCTCGCCGGGACATTGCCGCCCGGACGGGTGACGCCGGTCCCGCCGGTCTCACCAGCCTCCGCGGCTTCATATCGTGCAAACGTGAGAAAAAGCGACAAGAGGCGCTCATCTTCCCTGCTGGGGAACTCTGCCCGCGCACCCCTGAAGGTGCTGGCGGCGGCGGTCGCGCTCGCGGTGCTCGCGACGACCGGGCCGGCCACCGCGGACGGCCCGGGCCGCGGGCCCGCCGCGGACCCGGCGCAGACGACCGAGCCGGGGTACGGGGTGGAGCCCGGTGACGGTCAGAGCCACGAGCCCGGGTTGGACCCGACGCCGGAGCGCCCGCCGACCAGCGAGGTGTCCTGGCTGTCGTTTCCCGGTGGGGTGTTCGCGGTGGACTCGCTCGGGCACACCGTGCGCTACCGCGCCTGCGACGGCGACACCGGCCGGGTCGCCGACCCGACCATGCGGGTCGCCGCCGGGGTGGCCAGCGGGGCGGTCGTCGTCGGAGGCACGGCGTACCGCTACCGGGTGCCGCTGGTCGGGCGCGGCGAGGGCACGCTGGAGGTGATCCAACGGCACCGCCCGCCGACGACCCTGACCGGCGTGGTGGTCACCAGCCCCCAACCACCCACCGACCCGGCCGCCGGGGCCCGACTGTTCCCGCTCAGCGGGCAGCTCGCCCGGGTGGTCGCCGACGCGAGCCTCAACCCGGCCGGGGTCACCGTCCGCGACCTGTCCGGCCGCTACGGCGACCAGCAGATCGCCGTCAACGGATCGCTGCGCCCCAAAGCGGCCAGCGTCATCAAACTGTGGATCCTCGTCGAGCTGCTGCGTCGGGTCGACTGTGGACAGCTCGCTCTCGACGACGGGGTGCTGGTCACCCCGGAGGACGTGGTCGGCGGCACCGGTCAGTTGCAGTTCGAGACGTTCCCGCAGGTGGTCACCCTGCACCGGCTCGCCCAGTACCTGATCAAGTACAGCGACAACGTGGCCGCGAACGTGTTGATCACCTACCTGGGTGGGTTCGCCCCGGTCAACGCGCTGATCGACTCGATGAACCAACGCTCCACCATCCTGGCCCGCCGGATGCTCGACAGCGCGGCCGCGCAACGCGGCGAGGAGAACTACACCAGCCCGGACGACGTGGTGTCCCTGCTCGGCGCGGTCTGGGACGGCGAGATCCTCACCCCCGCCTCCCGCGACCTGATGATCGGGTTCATGCGGGAACAGACCCTGAACACCAAGATCCCGGCGGCGTTGCCACCCGGCGTGCCGGTGGCCCACAAGACCGGTGACCTGCCGGACGCCTCACACGACGTCGGCTACTACCTGATCCCCGGCACCGAGACCGCCGTCGCGTTCCTCACCGCCGGACCGATGGCCACCGGCGACGAGACGGTCCGGCGGATGGCCCGCACCGTCTACGACTTCCTGGTCACCCCGGTCGAGGGAGCGGTCGAGGAGTGAGCCGACCTCAGGCACCGGGAATGTTCGCCGGCGGGTCCTCGCCCACCAGGTCGGCCGCCGGCGGGTCCGCCGACACCGGCAGCCCGAAATCCGAGTACGTCAGGTCGAGCTGGGCGGTCTGCGACTGCTCGCTGGCCAACTCGATGCGGTAGCGGACCAGCCGCCCCTGCTCGTCGACGGCCGCCGTGAACGGCACCGCCCCGGCCCGGTCACCGAGCACGCTGCCGACGCCGCTGCCCAGCACCGCGCCGCTTTGGCGCAGGTCCAGTGTGCCCGCGTACTCCCGCTCGGCGGTCTGCCGGACCCCCGCCGGCGCGCCCAACGTGCTGGCCAGTCGGGTGTTGTCCAGGCCCTGCTTGGCCGCCGGGGTGCCCGGGGCGCCGACGTGCCACCAGGTCTTGCCGTCCCAGACCGGGACGCGCCGGTCCGGGGCGGTGACCCGCACGTACACGTCCGGCCCGGTGGTCAACCGCTCGATCTTCACCACGCCGGCGGGCACCTTCAATGAGGTGGTCTCCAGACCACGCCTCGCCGTCGGGTCCCAGAGCAGCACCGTGGCGTCGCCGTCCGCGCCGCCGGTGCCGACGGTCAGCTTGTACGGCTGCTCGTCGGCCTTCGTGGCGGCGGCCTTCAGCACGCCGACCGGGTCGGCCGCGTTCGCCGACGCCGCCGGGCGACCCGCGTCCGATTCGTCGTCACCGGCGGCGACCAGCGCCCACGCCCCGGCCCCGACCGCCACCACGAGTACGGCGACAGCGGCGATCAGCTTCGGTTTCTGCACGGTCATCTCCCCCGGGCGGGGGGGGGGGGGGCCCCCCGCCCCCCCCCCCCCCCCCCCCGGGGGCGGGGGCCGCGCCCCCCCCCCGGGGGGGCCGGGGGGCGCGCCCCCCCCGGGGGGGGGCGCGGGGGGCC